>NZ_JBPMLP010000028.1:0-21990 GCF_054026695.1 Thermosulfuriphilus sp. | reverse complement strand
ATGATACCATTATCATTCCGTAGAGTGTTTATTTCTGGAAAATTTACCTTTTTGCAAAAAAAAACTTAAAATCTCCTGAAAAAAGGGAGGACACGGTGTTTATCTTTCGGATTATTCCTTTTCTGGTAATCTTTTTTTTATGGAGCGATTTTTGTTTGGGGGGACAAATTCGTCTTATGCCTCGTGTTTTTCTTTCCGAAGAATATAATGATAATATTTATCTTTCTCCTAATCAGGAAAAGTCGGACTGGATTACTATCTTGGGGCCGGGGATTCGTCTAGAACAACTTACCCAATATAGAAGCTTGGGTTTTAATTATGAACTAGGACTTTCGAGATACAAGAGAGAAGATCGAAACGATTCTACCAGACATAATCTTAGTTTTTTTTGGGATGAACAGTTAAGAGAGCGACTCTTCATGAATATTACTGAATCCTTCTACAGGACAGAGCAGCCTTCCGAGTATCGTTATCAGCCAGATATAATGGCGGTCCGCCATACTAGGAAGCCTTCTTATAGAAATACATTTTCTGGAAATTTGGCTTATCAGTTTGCAGAAAAAGGTTTTTTAAGGCTGAGTTACTCTGATGTTCGTTTTGGTTCTAGTGATCCAGATGTTGAAGATAGTAGGCTTTATAGTCCGGGGTTTAGTTTATCTTATGGATGGGGTCCTGTGCATAAGTTGACTTTTTCTTTTTTTTGGAGTCGATACGAATATGATACTCGTCCAGGACAAGAAGGCTGGAATCCTTCAGTTTCTTATACTTATTATCTGAATCCGCACGCTTCTATTCTTGCTCAATATTCTTATTCAAGTATGGATTTTAAATCCTCTTCTCAGGATGATTATGGCACTCAAAGTTTAAATTTTTCTTTTAATCAGGCCTTATCTGATAATTTTAATTACCAGGTTTCTCTCGGTTATTATTTGCGAGATAGAGAGGATAGTGGCCAAGATTCTGGTATAACTTATAGTTTTAATCTTTCCAGACGCGGGGAATATTATCAGCTTGTTTTTTCTGGTTCTGGTGGGTATCGTGAGCAGTATGTAGATGCTGAAAACAAGGGGTTTACACGCTATCAGCGTTATTCGATTTCTTTGTCGGTGGAACTTGGTCCATATACTACTGGTCAAGCTTCTGTTTATTATAATGAGCAAGAGTACAAGGATCTTCGAGATAGAACTGATGATTTTTATGGATTTTCCTGTTCTGTGAGTCGGATTTTGAGGCCTAATATTGTTGTTTCTTTGTCTTATTCTTATCGTATTCGTGATGCTGAAGTTCCTGCTGAGGAATATCGGGAGAACAGTTTGGTCTTTAAGATAACAGGTTCTTATGAGTTCAGAAGGTAGGTGCTATGGATCCTAAGCGTCAAGATCAGTTTGATTTTGGAAAATATCTCTCTATTGCTAGGAGGCGAAAGTGGTTAATTGTTTTTCCTCCCATCCCTATTCTTATTTTAGGGATACTTTATTGTTTTTGTGCTCCTAAAGTTTATAAAACCTCAACCACTATTGTTGTTGTTCGCCAAAAAGTTCCGGAGAGTTATATTCAATCTACAATTACAGGGGATGTCCAAGAAAGAATTCAGGCCATCTGGCAGGAAATAACCAGTAGAACAAACCTAGAAAGAGTAATAGAACAGTTTGATCTCTATCCCGAGATGCGTACCAAATATCCTATGGAGACAGTCGTAGAAACGATGAGAAAACATATTAAGGTAGATATACCTCGCCGAAGTCGGGGGAATATTTTTATCTTGAGTTATGAGGGCAAAGATCCGGTCCTTATTGCCAAAGTTGCCAACGCCTTGGCCAATATGTTCATTGAGGAAAACCTTAAACTTCGGGAGGAGCAGGCCCGGAGTACCTCAGAGTTTTTGGCCCAAGAGCTGGCTCGCATGGAGGCCGAGCTTCTGAAAAGAGAACAGGCCATAGAGGATTTTAAGAAGAAGTATATGGGAGAGTTGCCCGAGCAACGTCAGACCAATATGGCCATGCTTCAGCGGCTGACTGATCAGTTGGAGATAATCCAGGAGAATATTCGGGCGGCTGAAGACCGAAAGATCCTTCTTCAAAAGCAGCTAAATGACGAGATAGAGCTTCAGAAGCGTCGTCAGGGACAACTTCTGGCCTCTCCTAATAAAGGGGAGGCCTCTTCAGAACTCTCTGATCTTGAACTTCTTAAAAAACGGCTGGCCTCTCTTCTGACCCGTTATACCGAACAACACCCTGACGTCATTCGTCTAAAGGCGATGATTAAAAAGCTTGAGCAGGAGCAAGGGGCTGAGGCCTCTTCTGATGGAGAGGATTCGGTGGTTGAAGAAGTGAGTAATCCGGTGATCTTGGGGATCAAACGCCAACTTGAATCCCTGGATATTGAGCTTGAGAAGCTCAGGCTTGAAGCCAAAGAGGTAAAAAAGAAGATTAAGTTTTATCAGAAGAGGCTTGAAAATACGGCAGAAAGGGAACAGCAGCTTGTTGATCTTACAAGAGACTATGAAAACCTACAAAAGACCTATCAGAGTCTGCTGGCCAAAAAGATTGCCGCCGAGCAGGCCGAGGCCCTGGAGCGTCATCAGAAAGGTGAGCAATTTCGGATTATAGATCCGGCGCGGGTTCCTGAAAAACCCTTTAAGCCGGACTTTAAAAAAATTCTGGCCCTGACAGTTATCCTTTCTCTCGGCATAGGTTTTGGTCTGGCCTTGGCGGCCGAGTTTTTGGGCAAGGCCTTCTATGATGTCGAGCAGATAGAAGAAGAACTTAGACTTCCGGTAATTGCCGCAATTCCTTTAGTCCTGAGCAAGGAAGAAAAGAGAAGGCGACTCATTAAGGATTTAGCCCTAACCGGTCTGGCTCTGGTAGGCTACCTGATGGTCGGAGGGCTTCTGTTCTGGCTTATTAAGAATAATCCCGGGCTGATTTAGTCTTGTACCAGGAATTCTACGGCCTGCGAGAAAATCCCTTTGGTATCGTTCCCGATCCTCGTTTTCTTTATCTGGGGGAAGGGCATCGAGAGGCCTTGGCCCATCTAGTCTACGGGGTTAGCCAGCGTAAAGGTTTTATCCTTATTACTGGTGAGGTGGGTTCAGGAAAGACCACCCTCATAAATGCCCTTTTAGAGAAGATCCCTCGGGAGACTATCGTTGCTCTTGTTTCTAATCCCCGTCTCAGCCGGAAGGAGTTTTTTGCCCATCTGGCCCGTTCTTTTAACCTGGCTCGGATCCCAGAGGATAAAAGTGATTTTATTTTTGTCTTTACAGAGTTTCTCAAAGAGGCCTTTCAGTCGGGCAAAAATGTGGTTCTTATCGTTGACGAAGCCCAGGCCCTTCCAGAGGAACTCTTTGAAGAGATAAGGCTCCTTACCAATCTTGAGACAGTGAGCCAAAAACTGGTCAACATCATCCTTGTGGGGCAGCCAGAGCTTTTAAACAGGCTGGAAAAACCAGAGCTCTATCCTCTTAAGCAACGGATTACCTATCATTATCACCTTACGGCTCTCAAAGATCCCCAAGAGACAGAAAACTATATCCGGACAAGGTTGGCTAAGGCCGGGGCTGAAAGGCTGGACATATTCTCTCCAGAGGCCATAAAACTTATCTATCAGGTCAGCCAAGGGATTCCCCGGCTGATTAATATCCTTTGTGACCACGCCCTTCTCACCGGCTATGTTCGTGAAAAGAAAACTATTGATTCGGCTATAATTGAGGAATGTTCCCGAGAGATCAAGGTCTCTCTACCTACAGATGCCCCTTCGGAAGTCGACCACCCCAAGGCAAAAAAGAGGATTTTCCGTCCTTTTGTTTTTGTATTGGCCCTTGGTATCCTAGCCGCTGGGCTAATTTATTGGTTTAATCCTTCTTTTTGGGGCTCGATTATTTCCTTTTGGAAAGAGATCTTCTCTAAGGTCGATTTCTCATAGCTAAAGGGGAAAATCCTGCTAAAATTTCCCTTTAGTCTGTTAGAGTCATCTCTCGGGTCGGGTTGGGCCGCGGGGCTTAAAAGGTCGGTCTGATTTTTCCGATGGAGACTCAGGGACCTTTGGTCCTAAGAGCGAATCAGGAGCACTAGATGGGAAAGATTGCTGATGCCCTTGAAAAATCCGGAAAAGAGAGGTTCAACCTTGGCAACAAGGAGATGGTTCCAGAAGGCTCCCCTTCTGGAAGCTCATCGCCAGGACCCCAGGGCCCTGATCTTTCGGCTACCGGAGAGATTGACCCTCGTTTGATTGTCCTCACCCAACCTCAATCTTTGGCGGCGGAACACTTCAAGCTCCTTCGGGCCAGGTTGATCAATCCCCGTCAAGGTCCAGTGCCCAGGGTAGTGATGGTCTCAAGTGCCATGGATGATGAGGGCAAGACCTTTGTCGCCGTCAACTTGGCGACCTCGGTGGCCCAGAGCCTGGAATATCACGCCCTTCTTATTGACTGCGATCTCAGGCAACCCTCGGCCCATCTCTATTTTGGTCTTTCTAACGAAGCAGGCCTTTCGGATTATTTGGTCCAAAAGGCCCCTCTGCCCGGCCTTCTTAAAAGGCCTCCTGTTGAGAAATTAAGCCTTCTTACGGCAGGACCTCCTCCCAACAAGCCCTCTGATCTGCTCTCATCGGCCCGGATGGCTGATCTAATCGAAGAGGTCCGCTCTCGATACCCTGACAGGCTGGTCATCTTAGACACCACTCCGGTTCAGTTGACCTCTGAGCCCGTCAATCTGGCTAGATTCGTCGATACAGTGATCTTTGTTGTCCGTTACGGAAAATCTACCCGGGAGTTGGTAGAGGATTCTATTGAAAGACTGGGCCGGGGGAAGATCCTAGGAGTGGTCTTCAACGCCTTTGAGATACCCCCCCGAAAGTATTCTTATTTCCGAAGTAAGAAGTACTACGGCTATCATGGTTAAGCTTTTTGAACGTTATTATCCGGTAAGAAGGCTTCTTTTCTTCTTCGGGGAAACTATCTTTATCCTTCTTATTATCTCTTGGGTCTTTCTCTGGAAGGTCGATGGCGACGTCTCAAGGCTTAATGATCCTTCTGTCTGGTTAAGGATCCTTTTTCTGCTTTTGGTCTGTCAGCTGAGTCTTTATTATTTTGACCTTTATCGTTTTAAGCCCGGTGATAATCTGTTTGAGACTTCGGTGAGAATCTGTCAGGCTCTGGGTGTGGCCTCGATTGTCGTTGGCCTTTCCTATATTGCCTTTCCTCAGTTGATCCTTGTTAAGGGGACCTTTCTGGCCTCTTTGGTCTTTTTTATCATTGCTGCTGTCTCTTGGCGTCTGGTCTATCTCTGGGCAATTAAGAACGATTTCCTCAACGAGAAAGTGGTCCTTTTAGGCTCTGGACAACTGGCCGCTGAAATCATGAAGGAAATAAGGAACAATCCTGACTGTGGCTATAAAGTGGTTGCGGTGGTGGCCAATCCCAACCTGGAATCTGTGACCAATAATCGGGATTTTCTTGGACTCCCCATCTATTCACTGGAAGACGATCTTCTGGAGTGTGTTGTCCGGAGTGGGGCTGAAGAGATTGTGGTCGCCCTTGATGAAAGGCGTGGTCGGATGCCTGTCGAGGCCCTTTTGCGATGTCGGATGGCCGGGATTCCAGTGATTGAGGGGGAGACCTTTTACGAATTGCTGACCGGTAAGATCCTAGTAGAGAAGATCAATCCCAGCTGGCTTATTTTCGGTGAGGGTTTTAGACAGTCCCTCTTCCGAAGGGTGGTCAAAAGAACGGTAAGCATAGTCTGTAGTTTTATTGGCCTTATCTTGACCCTTCCCCTGATCGTCATTGTTGCCTTGGCTATAAAGCTTGATTCTCCTGGGCCGGTTCTTTTTGTGCAAGATCGGGTAGGGAAGGACGGCCGGGTCTTTAGGCTTTATAAGTTTCGTTCTATGAGACAGGATGCCGAAAAAGACGGGGCTAAGTGGGCCGCTAAGGATGATCCCCGGGTAACCAGGGTCGGACGAATAATCCGCAAGCTCCGTATAGACGAGATTCCCCAGATGTGGAATGTCCTCAAAGGGGATATGGCCTTTGTCGGGCCCCGTCCAGAAAGGCCTGTCTTTGTGGAGCGCCTTCGAAAGAAGATTCCCTTCTACGACCAACGCCATACTGTCCATCCGGGTATTACTGGTTGGGCCCAGATATGCTATCCCTACGGGGCCTCGGATGAGGACGCCCTGGAAAAGCTTAAGTACGACCTCTACTATATCAAACACATGTCTTTGGCCCTTGATCTCTACATCATCTTTAAAACCATTAAGATCGTCCTCTTCGGGGAAGGGGCAAGGTAGGAGGGTTTCTAGATGTGCGGCATCGTTGGTTATATTGGCCGTCGTCGGGTCATCCCGGTCCTTCTGGAGGGCTTAAAACGCCTTGAATACCGGGGATATGATTCTGCGGGCATTGCTTGTCTGGACAATGGACACTTGGTGCTTGCTCGGGCCGAGGGGAAGCTGGTTAATCTGGATGAGAAGACGGCGGATATTCGTGGTCTTGCTTCGGGTATTGGACTGGGGCATACCCGTTGGGCTACTCATGGTGAGCCTTCGGAGGAAAATGCCCATCCCCATCGTGGTTGTCGAGAAGAGTTGGTGGTGGTCCACAATGGAATTATTGAAAACTATCATTCCCTGAAGGAAAGCCTTCTGGCCAAAGGGCATCACTTTCGTTCGGACACGGACACCGAAGTCCTGGCCCATCTCATCGAGGAGTACCTTGAGGGAGATCTTTTTGAGGCTGTCCAGAGGGCCCTAGAAGAGGTTGTTGGCTCCTATGCTCTGGGCGTTCTTTGGGCCGGAGAACCAGAGACTTTAGTTTGTGCCCGAAACCAAAGCCCATTGGTAATTGGGCTGGGAGAAGATGAGGTCTTCTTGGCTTCTGATATTCCGGCCCTTCTTCCCTGGACCAGAAGGGTTATCTTCCTGGAAGACGGTGAGGTGGCTCGGCTCCGGCGGGGAGAGATCCAGGTCCGGGAGCAGTCCTCTGGTCGTCAGGTGGACAAAGAGGTCCATGAGATTACCTGGGACGCCAGTATGGCAGAGAAGGCCGGCTACCGGCATTTCATGCTCAAGGAGATCTACGAACAGCCTCAGGCCATCCTTAATACCTTTCGGGGCCGTCTTAATCCGGAGACCGGAGATGTCTACTTGCCGGAGTTGGCTCTTGATCCCGATCAACTGAAGGCAATGACCAAAATCTTTATCGTTGCCTGTGGTACTTCTTATCATGCTGGGTTGGTGGCCAAATACCTTCTTGAGCGCTGGGTAAGGATTCCGGTAGAAGTTGATCTGGCCTCAGAGTTTCGCTATCGCTATCTTTTGATCGACCAAAACACCCTGGTTATTCCCATCTCCCAGTCAGGGGAGACAGCCGATACCCTGGCCAGCCTGAGGATGGCTAGGGATCTTGGGGCCAAGGTGGTCTCCATCTGTAATGTTCTGGGCAGCACCATTACCCGGGAGTCCCATGGAACGATCTACACTCATGCCGGTCCCGAGATAGGAGTGGCTTCGACCAAGGCCTTTACCAGCCAACTGACGGCCCTTTTTCTGCTAACTTTTTATCTTGCCCAAAATAGAGGCCTCTCTCCTGAGGCCTCTAAGGAGGTGTTAAAGGCCCTGGTGGCCGGCCCTGGTATCCTAGAGGAATGGCTTCCCAGGTGGCATGAGACCTGTAAGGAGATTGCCCAACGCTACTACAAGTCTCGCAATTTCCTTTATCTGGGCCGCAATATCCATTTTCCCATTGCCCTGGAAGGGGCCCTGAAACTCAAGGAAATCTCCTACATCCATGCCGAGGGATATGCCGCCGGCGAGATGAAGCATGGACCTATTGCCTTAATAGACGAACAGATGCCGGTGGTGGCAGTGGCTCCGAAAGATCATGTCTATGATAAAATGGTCAGCAACATCGAAGAGGTCCGCTCCCGGAGAGGTCAGGTAATCAGTCTGGTGACCGAGGGTGATGAGGCCTTGGGCCGGATCTCCCAGGCCGTGATCACTGTTCCTCCTGTAGCCCAAGAGGTCTCTCCGATTGTGGCCACCGTGCCTTTGCAACTCCTGGCCTATGAGATTGCCGTGGCCCTGGGGTGTGACGTGGATCAGCCGCGAAATCTGGCCAAAAGTGTTACTGTGGAGTGAAAGAGGAGGGATAAATGATTCTTGTTACCGGTGGAGCAGGTTTTATTGGCTCTCATCTGATCGATCGTCTTCTGGACGAAGGAGCCGAGGTGGTCTGTATAGATAATTTCAACGACTACTATGACCCTAGGATAAAATGGCGCAACATTGCTGGGGCCCGGAAAAATCCCAGGTTCCATCTGGAAGAGGGAGATATCTGTGATTTAGATTTCCTAAGGTCTGTTTTTGAGCGCTATCGCCCCCAGGAGATTGTCCACTTGGCTGCCCGGGCCGGAGTCCGTCCCTCGATTGTCGAACCTCGGCTTTATGAAGAAGTAAACGGTCTGGGAACGGTTAATCTTCTGGAGCTGGCCCGTGAATACGGGGTTAATAGATTCATATACGGAGGCTCTTCTTCGGTCTATGGGGCGGCCAGCAAGGTTCCCTTCTCCGAGGATGATCCTTGCGATCGTCCCATTTCACCCTATGCGGCCACTAAAAGGGCTAATGAACTCATGTGTTATACTTACCATCATCTCTACGGGATCAAGGTAACGGTGTTGCGCTTCTTCACCGTCTATGGTCCCAGGCAACGCCCTGAGATGGCCATCCATAAATTTACCCGCCTGATAGATGAAGGCCGGGAAATCCCTGTCTTTGGTGATGGAAGCTCAAAGAGGGACTATACCTATATTGATGACATTATTCAGGGAGTCATGGCTGCCAGGCAAAAGGCCTATCCTTTTGAGATCTTCAATCTGGGGGAGTCGCGGACAACGGATCTGATTACCCTTATTCGGCTCATTGAAGAGAACTTGGGTAAAAAGGCCAAGATTCGCTGGCTTCCTGACCAGCCTGGAGATGTTCCCTTGACCTACGCCGATATATCTAAAGCTCGGAGGATGTTGGGCTACGATCCTCAGGTTCCCATTGAAGAGGGGATCAGAAGGTTCGTCAGTTGGTATCAGGAAAATAAGATCTAATCTGCCGAGGAGGTTATCAAGGAATTATGCATGTGACTGTTGTGGGTACTGGATATGTTGGTCTGGTAACGGGGGCCGGTCTGGCCGATTTTGGGCTCCAGGTAGTCTGTGTGGATAAAGACAAAGCGAAGATAGATCAGCTACTCTCAGGCCAGATTCCTTTCTACGAGCCCGGTCTCAAGGAGCTGGTTGATAAAAACGTCAAGGCCAAAAGGCTTTCTTTTTCTACCGACTTGGCCGAGGCTGTTCGTCATTCTTTGGTGATCTTTCTAGCCGTTGGCACTCCCCCCGCCCCTGATGGGGGGGCTGATCTTTCCCAGATCAAAGAGGTGGTCCTTAAGCTTGCCGACATAGTCGATGAATACAAAGTGGTGGTCACCAAGAGCACGGTTCCAGTAGGGACAAATCGTTGGATAAAGCGTCTTTTTGATGAGCACAAGAAAAACTCTGTGGATATAGATGTTGTCTCCAATCCAGAGTTTCTTCGTGAAGGCTCAGCAGTTAAGGATTTCATGTGGCCCAATAGAGTGGTTATTGGGGGAGAGAGTGCTTACGCTATTGCTATTGTCAAAGACATCTATCGCCCCCTTTATCTTATTGAGACCCCTTTTGTGGTTACCAATCTAGAGACCGCTGAACTTATCAAGTATGCCTCTAATGCCTTTTTGGCCACCAAGATCTCCTTCATCAACGAGATTGCCAACCTCTGCGAGATCGTCGGAGCCGATGTCCATCATGTGGCCAAGGCCATGGGGCTTGATGGCCGGATTGGGCCCAAGTTTCTACACCCTGGTCCTGGTTTCGGGGGATCCTGCTTTCCCAAAGATATCCAGGCTCTGGCCAAATTGGCTCGAGATAAGGGCTACAATCTCAAGATTGTCGAGGCAGTCATCAAGGTCAACGAGGAGCAACGTCGTCGGGCCGTAGCCAAGATTCTGGAGATGTGTCAGGGAGAGGTCACCGGAAAGACTATCGGTATTCTTGGTCTTTCCTTCAAACCCAACACCAGCGACATCCGAGAGGCCCCAGCCTTGACCATCGTGGCCGAACTCTTAGCCCGTGGGGCAGAACTTAAGGCCTATGATCCAGCAGCCATGGAAGAGTTCAAAAAGGTCTTTGGAGAAGACAAACTAACTTATTGCCAAGATCCCTATGAGGTCGCCCAAGGGGCCCATTGCTTGGTGTTGGTTACCGAGTGGAACGAATTCCGATACCTAGATCTAGAGCGTCTTAAAGGGATTCTCAAAGAACCGCGTTTGGTAGATCTAAGAAATGTTTATAATCCGAACCGCATGAGACAGCTTGGGTTTCAATATGTCGGTGTGGGGAGAAAATAATTTCTTGATGAGGGATCTTCGAAAGGAGACTGTTTTTCTGTTGCTCCCCTTTTTCTTTTTAGGGGTGCTTTACTATCCGGTCATCTCCCATCTGGTGGTTGACTGGTGGACAGATCCTAACTATTCTCACGGCTTCCTCATGCCCCTGGTGGCGGGCTATTTTATCTGGCAGAAGCGCGATGAGATTCGTCTGGAGAAGGATTGTCCTTCCTGGCTTGGGCTTGGGTTGGTCCTCGGGGGGGCGATCCTCCTTATTCTGGGGCGGGTCATTGGCGAACTCTATGTCCAGAGAGTCTCTTTTCTGATGAGCCTTTATGGTTCAGTGTTTTTCCTTTTGGGAAGGCAGGTAGCCCGGATCCTGCTCTTTCCCTTTCTACTTCTGCTTCTGGCTATTCCTATTCCTTATGTAATCTACAATTCTCTGACCTTTCCCTTGAAACTTTTGGCCTCCAAGATGGCTGCCTGGTCTCTAGGGGCCATTGGTATCCCTACCTTGAGGGAGGGAAATATCATCTATTTGCCCAACATGGTTCTAGAGGTAGCCGACGCCTGTAGCGGGATCCGGTCTATTATTTCTCTCTTGGCCATGACGGTTATCCTGGCCTATTTTGTTTCGGGCTGGGGGCTACGTTTGGTTCTAGTGGCCTCGGCCATCCCTATTGCCATTTTTACCAATGCCCTGAGGATCGTAGGCACTGGAATCCTCTCTTATCACTTTGGCCAAAAGGCGGCTCAGGGTTTTTTCCATTATTTTTCTGGCTGGCTGGTCTTTTTGCTGTCTTTGGCTATTCTGGGAGGGATCTTGTTCCTAGCAAGAGGTAGAAGATAATGGTAAAGAAGTCTCTGAGCCTAATCCTGGTATTTTTAGCCACCTATCTTCTTCTGGAGCATACCTCCAGCTCCCTCTCCGTCCCCCCTAAACGTCCCTTGGCAGAGTTCCCCTCTCGGATAGATGGTTTTGTCCAGATAGATGAAAATCGACTGGAGGCAAACGTCATTAACATTCTGGGGCTTGATCAGCACCTGCTTCGCACCTATCAGGGAGGGGATGGATATCTTCTGACTCTTTATATAGGTTATTTCGAGGATCAGGAAGAGGGGCAGATGATCCACTCCCCCAAACACTGTCTGCCTGGTAGCGGCTGGTTCCCCCTAAACAGTGAGGAGATAGCTCTCTCATTTCGGGGAAAGGAGGTCAGGATCAATCGCCTTCTTCTAGATAAGGCCGGCCAGAAAATGCTTGTCTATTACTGGTATCAAGGTCGAGGGCGGATAGTGGCCAATGAGTATCGCGACAGGCTCTATCTCCTCTGGGATAAACTTTTGAAACGGAGATCCGATGAGTCTCTAGTAAGGATTTCTCTTCCTTATCGAGATCAGGGGGCAGAGAAGGCGGCTCTGGAGTTTATCCAGGCCCTCTTGCCTGTGCTGGATAAGTTTTTGCCTTCTTAACATTTGATGATAGGGCTGGTGGAGGTTTGTGAGGTTCTGGCTTGAGGGAGGTCTATTATGGAGGCTTTTACCATTTGGTTTACTGGGCTTTCTGGTTCAGGTAAAACGACACTTTCAAGAAAGGTATATCTTGAGATCCGCCGCCGGGGTCTTAAGGCAGAGCTGCTCGATGGCGACATCATCCGGACGAACTTCAGTCAGGAGCTTGGCTTCACCAAAAAAGAGCGGGATATCAATGTCCGGCGGATAGGTTTTCTCTCTTGGCTCCTTAACAAACACGGGATCATCAGCGTGGTGGCGGCCATTGCTCCTTATGAAGATACCCGCCGGCAGAATCGTCTTCTCATTCCCCATTATATTGAGGTTTTCTGTAATTGTCCCCTGGAGGTGGTCGAAGCCCGGGATGTAAAAGGGCTTTACGCTCGGGCCCGAGCTGGTAAGATCCCCAACTTTACCGGCATCTCCGACCCTTACGAGATCCCCAAAAATCCGGAAGTAGTCGTCTATACTGATAAGGAGACCGTAGAAGAGAGCTTGGGGAAGATTCTTTCCTATCTTGAGGACCGGGAGCTCATACCCTTTGAGCCACTTGAGACCAAAGACTACGCTGAGATAGAAGAGGAAGAACGACGCCTCCGGCGTCATCTGGCCCAGATTGGCTACGCTCGTAAAGAGTGGTAGCTAAGAGGCCCATGGGGCAAACAATCCTTCTTACCATTGATGTTGAAGATTGGTTTCAGGTAGAGAACTTCAAACCTTACATTCCTTATGAAAAGTGGCCAGATTGTGAGATAAGGGTCCTCGATAATGTCCGGGAGATACTAAAGATTTTAAAAGCATACAGGGCCAGGGGGACCTTTTTTGTCCTCGGTTGGTTGGCCGAAAGGCTACCGCAACTTGTCTCTGAGATCAGAGATGATGGCCACGAAGTAGCCTCCCACGGCTACGACCACCGTCTGACCACTGACCTCTCCGAGGCCGAACTTAGGGCTGACCTTAAAAGGTCAAAGGAGATCCTGGAATCCTTAGGGGTTTCGGTCAAGGGATACCGGGCCCCCAGTTTTACGGTGAACAAAAGGCTTCTGGAGATCCTTAAGGATCTTGGCTATTTATACGATTCAAGTTTCAATCCTTTCCGGCTCCACGGCCGCTACGGTCATCTGGAAGGGGCTTCTTTAGTCCCTTTTGAGGCCTTGGCCGGCTTTTACGAGATTCCGGTAAGTAGTCTCTCTCTGGCCGGAGGAATTCTACCCTGGGGAGGAGGGGCCTATTTTCGTCTTATCCCTGGGCCCCTGTTCCTCTGGGGAGTAAAGAGAATTCTGCGACAGTCTGGTCTCTATGTCTTTTATCTTCATCCCTGGGAACTTGATCCAAGACAGCCCCGAGTCCAGGCCTCCTGGGGACGCCGTTTTCGACATTATTACAATCTCTCGGCTACCAGAAAGAAGCTAGAGGCCATCCTTAGAGCCTTCCCCCAAGGAACCTTTAAGACCTGTACGGAGTACCTTGAAGAGCGTTTCATCTAGATTCTTTGCGAGTCCACTACAGAAATGGCAGAAATGGCCATTCTTGTGTAAGACCATTCTTGTGTAAGATAAGATTTTAGGGCAGCATCCGATTAGTTATTAAAGCAGGTTCGGGTTTTCTAGTTAAGGGAGATAGGGATGGATATCAGGCTGGCAGACAAGAGAGACGGGCCCCGTTGGGATATCTTTGTTGAAGGTTTTGAGGGCGGCCCTTATCTTCTTTGGGCCTGGGGGGAGGCTATTGAGGCTGCTTACGGCCACAGAGCCTATTATCTTCTGGCCGAAGAAGGGGACAAGGTTCTGGGGGTCTTGCCCCTGATTCACTTTCGCCTTCCTTTGGGCTCCGGGGCCCTGATCTCCCTGCCTTTTTGTGATTATGGAGGCCCCTTGGGGAGATCCAAAGAGGTCTGGATGGCCCTTCTCAAGGCGGCCGAAGATCTTCGGAGCCGCCTTAGGGTGTCTTCGGTGATTATCCGGGCCAGGAAGCCACTTTTTGATCCCCAGGAACTTCCGGCCAATACGGCCAAGGTTCGCCTGGTTTTGGGGCTACCTCAGAGCTCTGAGGCCCTCTTTAGAGCCCTTAAATCAAAGGTTCGCAGTCAGGTCAGGCGGCCGGTAAAAGAGGGCTGTGAACCACAGCTTGGGGGGCTTGAGCTCCTTGATGATTTCTATCGGATCTATTGTCAGAACATGCATTACCTTGGCTCCCCGCCCCATGCCAAGCCCTTCTTTGAGATCTTGCTCTCTCTTCTGGGAGATCGGATCCGGGTAGGGGTAGTTTATCTTCGGGAAAAGCCCTTGGCTGCAGGGATTATCCTTCTTTCCGGCCGGACAGTAACTATTCCCTGGGCCTCTTCCCTTAGGGCCTATAGCCGGATTAGTCCCAACATGCTTCTTTATTGGAATTTTCTGGCTTTTGCCACCGACAACGGCTTTTTGTTTTTTGATTTTGGCCGTTCAAGCCCGGGAAGCGGCACATATCGTTTTAAGACCCAGTGGGGGGCCAGTCCCGAGCCTCTTTTCTGGTACGAGTTGCCCAGGCCCAAGAGACTGTCTGAGGGCTCATCTTGCCTGAGACCCATGGCTGAAAGGCTTTGGCGTCAGATGCCAGAAGGGATAGCCAACTTTCTGGGGCCCAGACTCCGAAAGTACATCTCTCTATGAAGAAAGCTATCTACATTGCCCATCGGATCCCATTCCCTCCTAATAAGGGAGAAAAAATCCGGGCCTATCATTTTCTCAAGTGTATTGCCCGCCATTATTCTACTTATCTTTTTTTCCACATAGATGAGGAACGGGATCTCGAGGCCCTTAAAGCCATAGACCTTCCGGTGGAGGATGTTTTTTATCATTATCTGCCTCGATCGCGCCGTAAAAGTCGCTGTCTAAAGGCCCTCATTGATGGCACAAGCCTCTCTGTGGCCTATTTTTATGATCCCCCTCTGGGGGCTACCTTCTCAAAGATTTTGGGAAGCAATATTAGCTTGATCTTCTGTTCTTGTGCCCCAACAGCAGAATATGTATTTCGTTCGGGCCTTGCCCCCAAGAAAAGACCGCGATTGTTTATGGACTTTATGGATGTTGATTCTGATAAGTGGGCCCGTTTCTCCGAAAAGTGCTCCCCGCCTATGAGTTGGATCTATTCCCTTGAGGCCAAAAGGCTTAGGGCCTATGAGGAGAGAATTGCCTGGTCTTTTGATCAGCTTTTTCTGGTTACCGAAGAAGAGGTTGCCCTCTTTAGAAGTTATATAGGCCATGGATCGGTGGCGGTCATAGAGAACGGTGTTGATCTTGATCGTTTTCACCCTTCATATAAAAGCCCTCTGTCCAAAGACGGCCCGGTAGTGGTCTTTACAGGGGCCATGGACTATTGGCCTAATGCTGAGGCCGTGATCTGGTTCGCCCGGCAGATCTTTCCGAAAATAAAGGAGGCCTTTCCTAGGGCCTCCTTCTACATTGTGGGCAAAGATCCCAGCCGGGAAATTAAGGCCTTGGTTGAGATCCCCGGGGTGGTGGTTACCGGCTGGGTTTCTGATTCTCGAGACTACATTGCCCTGGCAGATGTCTGTGTGGCTCCCTTGAAGCTGGCCCGGGGTATCCAGAACAAGGTCCTTGAAGCCATGGCTATGGCTAAGCCGGTGGTCGCTACCCGGGAGGCCTATGAGGGCATCCGGGCCGAGCCCGGGAGACATCTCCTGGTGGCCGACTCAAGTGAGGAGTTTGCCCGGTTGGTGATCAGGTTGCTCTCCGAAGAGAACTGGGCCCGGGGCGTGGGGCAAGCGGCCCGGGAGCAGGTGGAAAAGGAGTACTCGTGGCAGAGGAGTTTTCAGATTCTGGAGGAGTTTCTGCCCTGATGGATAAGGCCGTGGTCTGTCATCTGGTTTTAAGTCTTGAGCCTGGCGGGACGGAACACCTCGTCTATAAAATGTGTCGAGACCTCAGGCGAGACCATCACGTCCTGGTCTGTTGTCTGGATTCCCTGGGATATTGGGGAAAAAGGCTGCGGGAAGAAGGCGTTGCCGTCTATGTCCTCTTTCGGAGTCCGGGGATAGATCTTTCGATTCCCTTTGCCTTGAGCCGTATTCTCCGGGCCCACCAAGTAGATATTCTTCACACCCACCAGTACACCCCTTTCTTTTATGGGGCCTTGACCCGGATTCTGATTCCGGGGCTCAAGGTCTTATTTTTGGAACACGGCCGCCACTGGCCGGAGAAAGAAAGCTCCTTAAAGAATCTTTTTAACCGACTTATTCTACAACCTCTGGCAAGCAGGATAGTGGCCGTCTCCAGGGAGACCAAAGAACGCCTGATAAAGTATGAAGGACTTTCCGGACGAAGGATAGAAGTCATCTATAACGGAATAGAAGACATTCCCTCCCTTGAGCCTGAAGAGAGGTTTAAGCTTCGCCAAAGCCTTGGTTTTGGCCTTGAGGATCAGGTGGTGATTACTGTTGGCCGGTTTGACCCTATCAAGAATCTTCCCTTGCTTCTTGAGGCATTGGCCCTGGCCCGCAGTAACGGAGCCCGGCTTAAGGGTCTTTTGGTGGGAGATGGCCCAATGATGGCCGATATCAAAGCCCTGAGGAGGCGTTTGGGGCTTGAGGAGGCCCTAGTCCTTACGGGCTATCGGACAGATGCCCGGAGGCTCCTTCAGGCCGGAGACATCTTTGTCCTTTCAAGTTTCAGCGAGGGCACCTCTTTGGCCCTTCTTGAAGCTATGGCTGCCGGTCTTCCTTGTGTGGTTACCGAGGTGGGAGGCAACCCCGAGATAGTTATAGACGGTAGAACCGGCTTTGTAGTCCCCTCGGGAAGCGTGGTCAGGATGGCTGCAGCCCTTTCTCTTTTGGCCGAAAGGAAAGATATCGCCCAGAAGATGGGGCGGGCAGCCAGGAGACGTTTTGAAGAAGGCTTTACCTTTGAGGCCATGATGGATAAATATCGCCGTCTTTATCGGGCTTTGGTTTCCTAAGACGTTTAAGGACTTTTTAAAAAAATGTGCGGGATAGCAGGATTTCTTGATTTAGAAGGCCATCAAAACGAAGAACTCCAGAGGCTCATCGTTGAAATGACCCGTATCCTTACCCATCGGGGGCCGGATGAGGAGGGGGTTTATTTTGATGCCCACATTGCCCTGGGGCATCGCCGGCTGGCCATAATTGATCTTTCTAGTGGTCGGCAACCTATGGGGGACAAAGACCTAGGGGTTCAGATAGTCTTCAACGGTGAGATCTACAATTTTAGAGAGCTTCGAAGGATCCTGGAATCAATGGGCCATCGGTTCCAGACCAACAGCGACACTGAGGTCATCCTCAGGGCCTATCTTGAGTGGGGGCCGGAGTGTGTAAGACATCTCCTGGGGATGTTTGCCTTCGCCATCTGGGATGCTTCCAGGAGGAGGCTCTTCCTGGCCCGGGATCGTTTAGGCAAAAAGCCTCTTTATTACTGGACCCAAGGCTCAAGGTTCGCCTTTGCCTCAGAGATTAAGGCCCTTCTTAAGATCCCCGATCTCTCGCCCCAAGTTGATCTCCAGGCCCTGGACTGTTACTTCAGCTTTGGCTACATCCCTTCACCAAAGACCATCTTTCAGTCCATCCGGAAGATCCCTCCGGCCCATTATCTCTTGGTTTCCGAAAAGGGCCTAGAGCTTACTCGCTACTGGGAAGTGGATTTTAGATCTCGGGAGATAGGCCTTGAGGAGGCCCTGGAGGAGTTTTGGCCCCTGGCTGAAGAGGCTGTTCGGGTCCGTCTTTTAAGTGAGGTACCCTTGGGGGCCTTTCTCTCCGGGGGAATAGATTCTCCACTAGTGGTGGCCCTCATGGCTCGGGAACTTTCCGATCCGGTGTTGACCAATTCCATAGGCTTTAATGATCCCCGTCTTGATGAGCTTCCGGTGGCCAGAGAAATAGCCAGATATTTGGGAACCGAACACCATGAGTTTACTGTCAGCCCTCAAGTAAAGGAGATTCTCCCTCGGATTGCCTGGCATTTTGACGAACCCTTGGCAGATTCAAGCGCCCTTCCTACCTACTACGTCTGTCTGATGGCTAGGCAGAATGTCACCGTAGCCCTTTCTGGAGACGGCGGAGATGAGAGTTTTGGGGGATATACCTTCCGCTACATTCCCCATTTGTGGGAATCTCGCCTGAGGAAGAAGATTCCTCTACCCCTGCGGACTCTTATCTTTTCCGTGTTAGGGGAGCTTTATCCCCGTTCGGCCAGACTTCCCCGTCCCTTGCGTCTTAAGACTTTGTTTGAGAATTTAGCCGTCTCCGATGCTCGGGCCTTTTACCAGGATCTGATCTGGCTCCCCGAAGGGGTTCGCCGACGAATTTATAGCCCTTCTTTTTTGAGGGAGCTGGCTGGATTTAGCCCCTTTGAGATTGTTGAGCCCCTTTACCGGAAAGCAAAAGACCTTGATCCCGTAAGTCGTTGTCAGTATGTGGACCTTCATTTCTATCTTCCTGAAGATGTCTTAGTTAAAGTCGATCGCATGAGCATGGCGGTCTCCCTTGAGGTTCGCTCCCCACTGCTTGACCATCGAATAATAGAATTTGCGACCTCTTTGCCCCTTTGCTTAAAGGTTCAGGGCAACACTGGCAAGGTTATTCTCAGGCGAGCGACCGAAAAGCTCCTGCCACCTACGGTTGTTCAGCGACCAAAGCAGGGCTTTTCCATTCCTGAGGCTGAATGGTTGCGGGGAGAGCTCAGGCCCCTGGTTGAAGAGGCCCTGGGAGACCCCAATTCCCTTATCAGACAATATCTGTTGCCCCATGAGCTTAAGCATCTCTGGCAGCGTCACCTCTCGGGCCAGGAGAATCACAGTGTTTTCTTCTGGGGGATATTAATGCTCTCCCTGTGGGAGAGACATTATCTTTAGGGGCTCTGGGGAAATTTATTGTATAGGAGCTTGTCTTGAGGAGGATTCGGGTCTTACAACTTGGTAGCCCCACAGGCCTTTATGGGGCCGAAAGATGGATCCTGGCCCTTATAAAACATCTTGATCCCCAAAAGGTTGAAACCATTGTCGGGGTCATCAAAGATGACCCCAGGCTAGAGGCCCCTTTGTGTCGAGAAGCAGCCAGATTGGGTTTCAAGACCGTCATTATTGAGGCCCCCGGCCGTTTCAATCTCCGGGCCATCTCCGGTCTAAGAAGGATTCTCCTTGCCGAAAGGATAGACATCCTTCACACCCACGGCTATAAACCCGATCTTGTGGGCCTCTGGGCCACTTGGAGGATTCCTTGCAGGATTGTGGCTACCCCTCATGGCTGGAGTAAGGAGCCGGACCTTAAACTTAAAATCTATGAGACCTTAAACAGGCTTTCCTTTCTTAAGGTGGACAGGGTGGTTCCCCTTTCTGAGGAAATCTACCAGGAACTGGACCGGATCCCCGGGGTGGCCTCGCGTCTTGAACTTATCAGGAATGCTGTGGATATATCAGAAATTGATGAGATCCAGGAGCCGGCTCCCGAGGTGAGGGAGATCAACGAGGCCGGTCTTCTGACCCTTGGCTATATCGGACAACTTATCCATCGAAAGGGGATTGATATCCTCTTAAGAGCCGCCTCCCTCCTTAAGGGGAATTTGAAGATTGATTTCCGACTTTTTATCGTCGGGGAAGGACCCCTTCGGGGAGAACTTGAACATATGGCAGGAGAGTTGGGGCTGGCGGAAAAGGTAGTCTTTACCGGCTATCGTCCTGACAGGCTCAACCTCTTAAAGGGGTTTGATATCTTTATCCTGCCTTCACGCCTTGAGGGGATTCCCCGCTGTCTGATGGAGGCCATGGCCATGGGTAAGGCGGTTATTGCCTCTGATATCAAAGGCTCCCGGGCTCTTATTCCTAACGAGGGGCTCCAGGGTCTGGTCTTCCCTCCAGAAGATGCTCGGGCCCTTGCGGAGAAGATTATCTATCTGGTCAGAAACAAAGAAGAACGCCGACAGATAGGGGTCAGAGCCCGAGAGTTTATTAGAATCTATTACTCTGCAGAGAGGATGGCCCGAGAATATGAAGACCTTTATCAGAGATTGCTTGCTAGGCCTAGATGAGGACTACCTGGTTTTAAAATGGCTAAATAGCCATGGTCTTCAGGAAAAGGGTGCCTTATGCAAAAGGAGTCATTTTTGGTCTTTTCTGATGATTGGGGAGAACACCCTTCGAGTTGTCAGCACATCTTTAAATATATCGTCAGGGAGTATCCGGTAATATGGGTGAATACTGTAGGAATGCGTCTGCCCCGTCTTAACCGGACGGATGCCCTCAAGGCCGTAAAGAAACTCAAGAAGATGTTCTGGACCACCTCTGCCTCTACCGCGCCGAGATATAGCTTGCCGGATAAACTCACTGTCCTCCAGCCTATTATGGTTCCTTACAATAAAGGGCCGTTTCGTTCCTTTAATAAACGGTCGGTGGTGAAGGCGGTAAAGGCCGAACTTGATCGTCGGGGGCTTCAAAACCCCATTTTGGTAACCACCGTCCCTAACGCCTGTGATTATCTGGGGGCCTTTGGGGAGAAAAAGATCGTTTATTACTGTGTGGATGACTTTGCTAACTGGCCTGGACACGAGACGGCCTTCATCCTGGAGATGGAGCAAAGGCTGATCGAAAAGGCCGATCTCTTTATAGCTACCTCTAAGGAGCTTTTTAACCGGCTCGCTGGTCTCGGAAAACCCATTTATCTTCTACCCCATGGGGTTGATCTTGAGGCCTTCCTTAAGGCCCCAGATGAGGAACATGAAGCCCTTGTCCAAATTCCCCGGCCAAGGCTTGGCTACGTCGGTCTGATCGATGCCCGGCTTGATTGGGATTTGCTAAGCTACCTCTTGGAGAGATTGCCGGAGGTGAGCTTTGTTTTTGTTGGTCGGTGCGAGCAAGATCTCTCACGCTTTAGACGGTATTCCAACTTTTATCATCTTTCTCCGGTTCCTTATAAAGAAGTTCCTCAGGTTCTTAAATCCATGGATATCCTCCTTCTTCCCTATCTGGTAAACAGCTTTACCGAAACGATTAATCCCTTGAAGCTCAAAGAGTACCTAGCCTCTGGGCGTAAGGTAATAGGATCTCCTTTGAGAGAGATCAAACAATATGCCTCTTTCCTGAAGGTGGCCTACGGGCCAGAAGAGTGGCTATCCGGACTTCGGCTCCTTCTTGCAGGAAAGGAAGAGCCAGTGGATTGTTCAAGTCTTCTCTTGAAGGAGGCCTGGGCCTATAAAGCCCAGGAGTTTCTGGAGATTTGCCTCAAAGTATAATATCATTTTCATAAGTTTTTTTGTTTATCTTCCCTTGGGGTCAAAGGAGAGGCAGGGATTTTCTAAGGAGAAAAGACCAACCCTACGGGGTAGGGAGGGATTAAGGGTGTTGCCTAATTTTTTGGGAATAGGTGCCCAACGATCAGCCACTACCTGGCTTTTTGAGTGTCTTCGGGAACATCCGGAGATATTTCTTCCTTCACAGAAGGAGATTCACTTTTTTGATGAGAATTTTGAAAAAGGGCTTCAATGGTATGAATCTTTCTTTAAAGAAGTTAGTAAAGAGAAAGCTATTGGTGAGATTACCCCCAACTATTATCATAATCCAGACGTTTTAGAGAGAATTAAAACCGTCTTGCCTCGAGTCAAAATGCTTTTAGCCTTACGACATCCCTTAGATAGGGCCTACTCTGCCTATAGACTTTTACACGAACATTATAAAAATATTCCCTTTGAATCTGCTCTTAGCCCAGATTCTTATTTGTTAGATTTGAGTCTTTATGCTAGACATATCTCTTATCTTTATAAGATATTCTCTCCTTCTCAAATTCATATCTTTTTTTATGAAGATATATTACGTGATCCAATCTCGGTTTTAAAAGGCATTTATCGTTTTTTAAATGTAGATGAATCTTTCATCCCTCAAGCTATTTCTTCTAGATATAATCAGGTCATTTTCCCAAGGGCGCAGAAGTTAATGGAGACCATGGGCCTTGGTTTTTTACTCAGCCTTATTAAGGCTAGCCCTTTTGGTCCTTTAATAAAAAGCGTACATGCTCGTTTAAGCTCTTCTCCTAAATCTAGACCTTATCGTAACCTAGATCC
>NZ_JBPMLP010000027.1:0-15860 GCF_054026695.1 Thermosulfuriphilus sp. | reverse complement strand
GGACTTTTTTCTTCCTTTGCCTGCTGTTGGGCCGGGGAAGAAAAAGGGGATCCGTGGGGGTTTTTTTTCCTCTTGGGTTAAGCCCAAGGGGGGAAAAACAACACTAATAGGTGTATTCCTTCTTCTGGCCCTCACAGATCTCCTCTATCCGATCGGTTATCAGGGTTCCGTTACGCCAGACCCTTTTACGCACCTTACGGCAATTGGTCTCTGCACTATGAGTGGAAGGGATAGGGGAGGCCTCTACCACGGTTGCTCCTCGTTGATAGACAACCGGTTGATTTGTCCGAGCAGCTTGATAGGAAGCCTGGCTGGAGATGTCGGCCAGAGTGCCTCCAAAAGCTGCCCCTAAGGCCCCGCCGATAACTGCTCCCCGCCAGGGATTGTGGCTGTCAAGAAGGGCGCCAGCGGCAGCCCCGATCACGGCCCCGGCCCCGGCCCCCTGGTAGGGCGCACTTTGCTGGGTAGTCACACAGGCACTAAGAGAAAACCACAGCCCCAAAATAGCAACTATAAAAAGACTCTTCTTCATAAGGGACACCTCCTTTAGTTTTTACCCCTTTAGATGAGCAAGGAGCTTGCCAGGGAGAATACCCTTCTTTTGGGCCGAAAAAGGGGGCTTAGGCCCTAGGGACAGGGGTAGGACATAAGGGATACGTGCATTTTTTGCACAAAGCCTTCCTCAAAGGCGTCTTAGACCGGCTGCCAATTCTTGAAGGGCTTGGCGGTTGGCCAGCTCTATTTGACGGCCATCAACCTCAATATATCCCTCCCGAGCCAACCGGGTAAAGACCCGAGAAATGGTCTCAGGAGTGGTTCCCAAAAGGCTTGCTAGTTGGCCCTTGTTGATATCCAGCCTGATAGGGTTGTTTTTCTGTCGCTCTTCAAGTAGCAACAGGTAGGCAGCCAGCCTCTCAGAGACCTCCTTTAGGGCCAAAGCCTCTATCATGGCCGTAAACTGGCGAAGACGACGCGATAAGACAGCCAGCATGTTGAGGGCTAAGGAGGGCTCTTGTTGAATGAGATGGACAAAGTCCTTCCGGGGAAAATAGAGAAGATGTGAGGCTTCTAGCGTCTGAGCATAAGCAGGAAACCGACCTCCGGAAAAGACCGCCACTTCTCCAAAGGGCTCACCGGGGCCGAATATGTGAAGAATCTGCTCCTTACCACTGGGGGCCACCTTGAAGATCTTCACCCGCCCAGATAAGACCACGTAGAAGCCCAGGGCCTCATCGCCTTCGGCAAAAATGAGCCTTTTGGCCGGATAGCGCCTCTCCTGGACAATCTCCTGGAGCAGCCTTAGATTTTCTTCCGGCAATCCTTCAAAAAGAGGAATTAATAAAAAGAAGTTTTTGTTCTTCAAAGCTTTGACCTATGTCAAGGAGTTAAGCCGACCAATATCCTACCTTAGGGTGAGCATCAAAAACAAGGAGGTGTAAAAATGTTTTGTAACCAGTGTGAACAGACCGCCAAAGGCCTAGCCTGTACCAAGGTCGGCGTCTGCGGCAAGACAGAAGATGTCGATCTCCTTCAAGACCTTTTGGTTTACGCCCTACAAGGCTTAGGTCAGGTAGCCCAAGAGGGGCGCAAGGTCGGGGTTGAGGATCGGGAGACAGATGTCTTTACCTGTGAGGCCCTCTTTTCTACCCTGACCAACGTCAACTTTGACCCTGAAAGGATTAAAGACTATATCTTCCGGACGGTCGAGCTCCGCGAACGCCTCAAGGAAAAGGTTAAGGCCGCTGGTAGCCACACCGACTTCTCAGGGCCAGCCGCCTTTGTTCCGGAGAAGACCACCGAGGCCTTGGTCAAACAGGGTGAAGAGGTCGAGCTGAGGCCAGAGAAGGCCAAAGACGAAGACATCTTCTCCCTTAAGTTAACCACTCTTTACGGTCTGAAGGGAGTAGCTGCCTATGCCTATCACGCCCAAGAATTGGGACAGGAAGACCCCAAAGTCTATGCATTCCTGCATGAGGCCCTGGCTGACCTCAATCGAGACGATCTTTCCTTAAACGACTGGGTCGGGATCGCCCTTAAGGTCGGAGAGATCAATCTTCGGACGATGGAACTCCTTGATGCCGCTCACACCAACACCTACGGACATCCTGAGCCAACTTCGGTACCTTTAGGCCACAAAAAGGGTAAGGCCATCCTCGTCTCCGGCCACGACCTCAAGGATCTTGAGGCTCTTCTTAAACAAACCGAGGGTAAGAACATTTATGTCTATACCCATGGAGAGATGCTTCCAGCCCATGGTTATCCTGGACTCAAAAAAAAGTATCCCCACCTCTACGGCCACTATGGTACGGCCTGGCAGAATCAGACCAAAGAATTTGCTGATTTTCCAGGCCCCATTGTCATGACCACCAACTGCCTGGTGCCTCCCAAGGATACCTATAAAGACCGAGTCTTTACCCTGGGGCCTGTGGGCTACCCCGGAGTCAAACACCTCAAGGAGCTTGACTTCACTCCAGTCATCCAGATGGCTCAGGAAATGGAGGGGTTTGCTGAGGATTTGGAGGGCAAGACTGTCCTGACCGGTTTTGCCAGAAATGCGGTTCTTTCTGTAGCCGACAAGGTCATTGAGGCCGTAAAAAGCGGGGCCATCCGCCATTTCTTTCTGGTTGGTGGATGCGATGGGGCTAAACCGGTCCGCAATTACTATACGGAGTTTGTTGAAAAGGTCCCCCAGGACTGTGTTATCCTAACCTTGGCCTGTGGGAAGTTCCGTTTCTTTGACAAAGACTTGGGTGACATCGGTGGTATCCCCAGACTCCTTGATGTCGGTCAGTGTAATGATGCCTACTCCGCCGTCCAGATCGCTCTGGCTTTAGCCAAGGCCTTCAATGTGGATGTAAACTCCTTGCCGCTTTCTCTTATTGTTTCCTGGTATGAGCAGAAGGCCGTGGCGATCCTCCTTTCTCTTCTTCATCTTGGGATTAAAAATATCCGCCTTGGGCCAAGCCTTCCGGCCTTTATCACCCCCAATGTCCTGAACTTCCTGGTAGAAAATTACAATATCAAGCCCATTGCCACTCCAGATGAAGACATAAAGGCCTGTCTTGAAGGCTAAAAAACACAAAGGGGGAGCGTCTGCTCCCCCTTTGTTCCCAAGTCTTTTAAGAGATTTAGTGAGTTGGGGCTACTTGACTTATTCGAATGACGATCTGAGCCGGATCAAACTTAAGAACATCAATAGCCATCTCGGGGGAGGAAAGTCCTTGAATGGCATCGGCCAGAGTCTGGGTAAGGCCTTCGTAGTCTATCTCCAGGTGGCTTACCCCTTGGGCATTAAATGACTTCTGGTAGACCTTATGCACTCCAGGAAGACCAAGAAGCCTCTCTTTTAACCTTTTTAAGGTTGGATAATCAGCTCCCTCTACTGAAAGCTTGACCAAGACTGTAACCGGAGCCTTTTGATCGACCCTGGCGTCTTGAGGCTGAAGGCCAGTGGTACTGGCACACCCCCCAAGCAAAACAGCTAACATCAAGATCCCTAAGCTCCTCCCAAACATTGCCCAACCTCCCTATTTTTTAGACTCTATACGAAAGATCTTCCCTTGATCATTAAAATAAAAGGTTCTCTCCGGAAGGCCGTCTCCATCTAGATCCCAAAGAAGCTGGATGACTCGGCCCTTGTCAAAAACGATCTCCTCCCGTCCGGCCCCTTTGGGACGGATAATCCTCTCTACCTTCCCCTCGGAAAACATTACCCTGACTTCAAAGATTCCATCCCCATCCTCATCACGCTCTAATCGGGAGATTTGACCCCAGCCTTCAAACAGATAGCGGGTATCAGGAAGACCATCGGAATTGGTATCCTTGCTGAGGGAGACAATCTGATCCCCTTTAAAAATCTCCCAACGATCTACGCGGCCATCGAGATCCGTATCGGCCTCAACTCGCAGGGAATCGTCGGCCTCCCCGAGATAGTAAAATCGGTCAGCCCGGCCGTCTTTATTGGTATCAACCGAGACAACCTCCCAAACAAAGGCCCTGGCCGGCAAGAAGAAAAGAATCCCAAAGGGGATAATCAACCAGGGCAAGACCCCCCTGACCAATTTCTTAAACCTGAGGGACATAACCCTTTAAATACTATAAAGTACTATGTTCATCCCAGCCCAAAAGCGACTTGCCAGAGAGAAGGCGGTGGTGGTATTAACCCAGACCATGGAAGCCAAATCCTATCTTAAGGAAATCCATCCTTATAAGCCGGGCAAACCTATAGAAGAGTTACGAAGGGAATTAGGGATAAGGGGGCCCATAGTTAAGCTGGCCTCTAACGAAAACCCCCTTGGTCCTTCCCCTAAGGCCCTTGAGGCCATTGTCAGAGAGGCTCCCAACGTCCACCGCTACCCAGACGGGGCGGCCTTTGAACTCCGAGAAGCCTTTAAAGAAGTCCTTAAGGTTTCCCCCAGAGAGATCGTCCTCGGCAACGGTTCTAACGAGATTATCGATTTTCTTATCCGGGCCTTTGTCTCCGAGGACGACGAAGTTGTCACCAGCCGGCCGACATTCTTGATGTATGAAAGGTTTACCCGTGTGGCTGGGGGGAGGACAATCTCTGTTCCTCTTAAAAACCTTAAACACGATCTAGGGGCCATTGCTAAGGCCGTCACTTCCAGGACGAGGATCATCTTCCTTGACAATCCCAACAATCCTACGGGGACAGCGATCCGAGTCGGAGAACTTCTGGCCTTTCTCAGCGATCTTCCCCTTAACATCTTGGTGGTCCTTGATGAGGCCTATTTTGAGTTTGTCAGGGACAAGGAGGTTGTCTCCGGAATCTCCCTTTTTCGCGAAGACAAGAGGATTATCGTCTTGAGGACCTTTTCCAAGGCTTACGGTTTGGCGGGATTGAGGATTGGCTATGGAGTTATGGATCCAGAGATCGCCGCCGTACTTGAACGCATCCGTCAGCCCTTTAATGTCAATCTCCTGGCCCAGATAGCCGCCAGGGCCTCTCTTGTAGACAGAGATTATCTGGCCCAAGTCCAAAAGACTATTTGGGAAGGAATGGATTTTCTGGAGCGAGAACTCACCAGTTTAGGACTCCTCCCCTACCCTAGCCAGACAAACTTTATCCTGGTTGATCTGCGGAGACCGGCCCGACCTGTATATGAGGCCCTTCTCCGGCGAGGGATAATTGTCAGACCTATGGATTCTTATAGTTTTGAAACCTGTATTCGGATAACTGTAGGGCTTCCAGAGGAGAATCAACGCCTAATCGACGAACTCAAAGAGGTCCTCCAACCATGAAGGCCTTGACAATAACCATCGACGGCCCAAGCGGAGCAGGAAAGTCAACCATTGCCCGTCTCCTGGCCAAACGCCTCAATTATATTTACCTCGACACCGGAGCCATGTACCGAGCTGTGGGACTGGCTACACTGAGGGCTGGAATAGATCCAGGGGATGCCCAGGGAGTAGCCAGGGTTCTCCAAGAAATCCAACTAGAACTTCGGCCAGGATCCCAGGGAACCGTAGTCTTTCTTAACGGAGAAGACGTAAGTCAGGAGATCCGTCACCCGGAAGTGAGCCTAGCGGCCTCAGCGGTCTCGGCCCTTTTACCGGTAAGGGCCCATCTTACGGAGCTCCAGCGCCGTATGGGAAAATCAGGAGGGGTGGTAGCTGAAGGCAGAGATACGGGAACTGTGGTCTTCCCCGAAGCTGAGGCCAAATTTTTCATTACGGCCACTGCCGAAGAAAGGGCCCGACGTCGTTTTGAAGAGCTTAAGGCCCGTGGGGAGGATATAAGTTATGAAGAAGTTCTCAGACAGCAGTTACTCAGAGACGAAAACGACTGTCGCCGGGAACTAGCTCCCTTAAAACCTGCCCCAGAGGCAATCATCATCGACACCACTAAACTTTCTCTGGAAGAAGTCCTGGAGCGGATCCTAGACCATCTGGAAGAGCTGACAGCTTCCTGCCCCAAATCCTCGAGTTAACGTTGAATTATGAAGGGGCCTCTGGTATAAGGAGACGTTTTTAAAATCTAAGGAGGTCTAACGTTGATGGAAATCGTAGATCAAACCCAAAACCTCAGCTCTTCTGGGCAGGAAGAAGAGTTGAGCCAGAGTTTTGAATCCCTCCTTGAGCAGGGGCTTCCAGAGCTCCATGCCGGGGAGATCCTGCCGGGAAAGGTGGTCCGCATCGACCAGGAATGGGTCATGGTTGATGTCGGCTACAAGTGTGAGGGACAGGTATCTGTCAGGGAGTTCAAGGCCCCTAATGGTAGCCTTTCGATAAAAGAAGGTGATGAGATACCTGTCATGATCGAGCGCCTAAGTGGCAAAGACGGCCTGATGAAACTTTCCTATCGCAAGGCCATCAGAATTCAGACTTGGGAGAAGATCCAGGAGGCCTACAAGGAGGGAACCCCGGTCGAGGGGCTGATCCTGGAGAGAATAAAGGGCGGTTTTTCCGTAGATCTTGGTGGGGTAAAGGCCTTTTTGCCTTTTTCCCAAGCCGATATTCGTCCGGTCAAGGATCCAGAAGTTCTCATCGGACTTTCTACTCTCTTCAAGGTGATCAAATACAATCGCAAAAGGGACAATGTCGTGGTCTCCCGTCGGGAGATCCTTGAAGAAGAAAGGCGCAAGAAGCAGGAGGAAACGCTGGCTAGCCTGGAAGAAGGCCAAGTCCGCGAGGGTATTGTCAAGAATATTACTGACTACGGAGTTTTTGTAGATCTGGGCGGCATCGATGGTCTCCTTCATGTCTCAGATATCTCTTGGGGAAGAGTGGAGCATCCTTCTAACCTCTTCAAGGTGGGGGATAGGGTCACGGTCAAAGTACTCAAATTTGATCGGGAAAAGCAGAAGATCTCTTTGGGGATCAAACAGCTCACCCCGGATCCCTGGGAGTCTGTAAATGAGAAGTATCCCTTAGGGGCAAAAGTCCAGGGCAAGGTGGTCAACCTTACTGACTATGGAGCTTTTGTGGAGCTGGAGCCCGGAATAGAAGGTCTAGTTCATATCTCGGAGATGTCCTGGACCAAAAAGGTTCGCCACCCTAAAGATGTCCTTGAGGTAGGCGATCTCGTCACTGTGGCCGTCATCGGCCTTGACCCTGAGGCCCGAAGAATTTCTCTGTCTCTAAAGCAGGTCGAACCCAATCCCTGGGACGTGGTCATGGAAAAGTTCCCCCCGGGAACAACTATCGAGACCAAAGTCAAAAATATCACTGACTTTGGTCTATTTGTGGGAATAATGGAAGGTATCGATGGTTTTATCCATATTTCTGACATTTCTTGGAGCCGTCGCTTACGTCATCCTGCCGATCGATATCAGGTAGGAGACGTCATTCAAGCTGTAGTCCTCAACATTGATCGAGAAAAGGAGCGCTTTTCCCTGGGGATCAAACAGCTTACCCCCGATCCCTGGGAGTCAGCCGCTGAAAAATACCCTGTGGGGACCAAGGTCACCGGAGTAGTCACCAATGTCACCGACTTTGGGGTCTTTGTTGAGGTTGAGGAAGGCATTGAAGGCCTGATCCATGTCTCTGAGCTTTCAGACAAGCGCCTTAAGTCGGCCGTTGGAACCTACGAAATCGGAGATCAGGTAACGGCCAAGGTCATCAACTTGGATCCGGAAAGGAAAAAGATGGGTCTTTCTATCCGACGGCTGGCTGAAGACGAAGAAAGATCCTATTACCTTGACTACGTCAAGGACAGCTCTGGAGCTAAAACCACCCTGGGTAGTCTTCTTAAAGAAGGGCTTGCTGGGGGAGATAAAAAATAGTGTCATTTCCTTTTCTTCATGAGGAAAGGCTGACAAGGTGAGAAGCAGTCCTATTGTTGTTGGGCTGGCCTTTTTAGGTGCGCTTTTTCTCTTCCTCATTTTACTGATGATAGCTTTGGGGTTCCTCCTTTCTCGAGGGACCCCAGTCCTTCCAGGGGCCGACCGGATCGGTGTGATAGAGGTAAAGGGACTCATTTCTGAGAGTGACCGTATTCTTAAGGATCTGCGGCACTTCAGGGACCGAAAGGATATCAAGGCCGTCGTCATCCGGGTAGAGAGTCCTGGGGGCAGCGTCGGGGCTTCTCAAGAAATCTATCAAGCCATCAGAGATCTCTCTGCAATCAAACCAACTGTAGTCTCCATGGGATCCGTAGCGGCCTCCGGAGGTTACTATGTCTCCCTTGGGGCAGAAAAGATATACGCCAACCCGGGAACGATCACCGGCAGTATAGGGGTAATCATGAAGCTTCCCAATCTGGGAGAGCTTCTTAAAAAACTGGGTATCTCCACCACCACCATAAAAAGCGGCCGTTTCAAGGATCTAACCCCGGTAACCAGAAACCTCACAGAGGAGGAAAGAGCCCTTCTTCAGGGCCTTCTGACAGAGGTACATCAACAGTTCATCGCCGCTGTGGCCGAGGCCCGGAGAATCCCGGTAGAAGAGGTCCGACGCTTGGCCGATGGTCGGATATTTACCGGCCGGGAGGCTAAGGCCCGCGGTCTGATCGATGAGTTAGGAAACCTTGATTCAGCGGTAGAGGCTGCGGCCCAACTGGCTGGAATTACTGGCCCGGTAGAACTAGTCTATCCTCCTCGGGAGCGTTTTTCCCTGTTAAGGACCATCCTAGGGGAGGGAACCCGGGCCCTTTCCCAAGCCGTGACCTTTTCTGGCATAGGCTACCTAGCTCCCCAATTTGTCAACTAGGTCCAGAAAAGCCAGGCAAAGTTGGCCTGTTTTAAAGAAAGGCAGCATCTGAGCCATGGTCAAGAAGGATTTAGTCAACCGACTGGCAGAGAAGTTTCCGGAATACCTGAAGAAAGATCTTGAGGAGATGGTAGATCAGATCTTCGCCCGCCTGACCAAGGCCGTCATCCACGGGGAGCGGGTGGAGATCAGAGGTTTCGGACGCTTTATCGTCCGCCCCCAAAAGGGTCGGATCTTCATCAATCCCAAGACTGGCGAACGTCAGAATCTGCCCCCTAGGCGTCGAGTGATCTTCAAGGTGGGCAAAGACCTTAAAGAACGGCTATCCCATCCGGTGCTGGCTGCCCTTGATCTGGGTACCCAGACCTTTCGGCTTCTTATCGGACAGGTAGTCGGAGGAAAGATACGCCCCCTTTATCGAGACCGGGAAAATGTCCGTCTGGGAGAAGGGCTGGCCGAACGGGGAGAAATATCGCCGGGAGCTTTTAGCCGGGGGATTGAGACTCTGAGGCGTTTTCAGGAGGCCATGACTTTCTACCGGGTAAAGGCCTATCAGGCCATTGGCACCGCTGTCTTCCGAAAGGCTGGCAATGGGCCTGATTTTCTTCGCCAATCAGAAAGACTGGTTGGGATCAAGATAGACATTATCGACTCTCAACGGGAGGCTGACCTTTCCCTTAAAGGCGTTATGGCGGCCCTCCCCCAGGGGTTGGAGAAGGTTTTGGTGGTTGATGCTGGGGGGGGATCTACAGAATTTATCCTGGCCAAGGGCTCAAGGGCCCTTAAAAGTCTGAGCCTAGAGTTGGGAGCAGTTATTCTGGCTGAAAGATTCATCCATGATGATCCTCCCGGCGAAGAAGAGCTTCAGAGGCTAGAAGAAAATATCAAAGAGGTCCTCAAGGGGCTTCCCCGGGAAGATTTGTCGCCAGTTGAGGCCTTAGTGGCCACAGGGGGGACGGCCACCAGCCTTGCTGCCCTAAAACTCCAGATGGATCACTATGATCCAGACAAGGTCCAGGGTTATACCCTTAGCCAAGAGGCCCTAAGGGACCTTTTTTCCCGCCTTAAAGATCTCAGCGTCTCTGATCGCCGCAATTTGAGGGGGCTTGAACCTGGCCGAGAAGATATTATTCTGCCCGGCGTTCTTATCTACTTGAAGGTTCTGGAGTTCCTAAACATCCGGGAGATGTTGATAAGTGATGCCGGTATTCTCGAAGGAATTCTGTTAGATTTGGCCCAAGAAAGGGGCCAGGAAAACCCATAAAGAAAAATCAGCCTTCAAAGGGGGCCAGAACATGCTAAACCCGGAAGAAATCAGGGAGGGTTACACTTTTGATGATCTCCTCCTCGTTCCTGCCGCCTCGGCGGTTTTACCCAAGGATGTTGACGTCTCTACCTATATTACCCCCGAGATCAAACTCAATATTCCTCTTCTCTCGGCGGCCATGGATACGGTCACCGAGAGCCGGACAGCCATAAGTATCGCCCGGGAAGGAGGCATTGGGGTCATCCATCGTAATATGACCATTGAGGAACAGTGCCGGGAGGTAGAACGAGTCAAAAAAAGCGAAAGCGGAATGATTATTGATCCTGTAACTGTCACCCCGGAGACTAAGATCCGCGAGGTCCTCAACCTGATGGCCGAGTTTCGGATCTCCGGAGTGCCGGTGGTGGACGATGATCAGAGGTTGGTCGGTATTGTTACTAACAGGGATCTTCGCTTTGAGACCGATCTTGACCGGCCAGTCAAGGAGGTTATGACAACTGAGAATCTTGTAACCGCCCCCCCGGGGATCACCTTAGAGGAGTCCAAACAACTACTTCATAAACACCGGATAGAAAAACTCTTGGTTGTTGATGAGGCTGGTCGTCTTCGAGGCCTTATTACCATCAAAGACATCGAAAAACTGAAGAAATACCCTAATGCCTGTAAAGACAATCTTGGCCGCCTCCGGGTAGGGGCCGCAGTGGGCGTGGGGCCGGATCGTCTAGCCCACGTAGAAGCCCTACTTAAGGCCGGTTGTGATCTCATCGTGGTTGATTCGGCCCATGGGCACTCCCAAAATGTCATTGAGACCGTCCGCGACATAAAGGCCCATTTTCCGGACTGCCAGCTCATCGCTGGCAATGTAGCCACTGCCGAAGGAGCCAAGGCCTTGATAGATGCCGGGGCTGACGGGATCAAGGTAGGAGTAGGTCCAGGTTCTATTTGCACTACCAGAATTGTTGCTGGCGTAGGAGTACCCCAGCTTACGGCCATAAGCGATTGCGCCCGGGTGGCCAATCACCACCATGTTCCAGTGATTGCTGATGGAGGGGTCAAGTTCTCTGGCGACATCACCAAGGCCATTGGAGCCGGGGCCCACGCCGTCATGATTGGCTCGCTTTTTGCTGGCACAGATGAAAGCCCTGGAGAAGTGGTTCTTTTCCAGGGCAGAACCTATAAAGTCTACCGGGGCATGGGTTCCTTAGAGGCCATGCGCAAAAGTCAAGGCTCTCGGGAAAGATATGGTCAGATCGACGAGCCCTCAAAACTAGTCCCAGAAGGGGTCGAAGGAAGGGTTCCCTATCGCGGCCCTCTGGCGGCGACCATCTTCCAACTCGTTGGTGGTCTGCGATCGGGAATGGGCTATCTTGGTTGTCGAAGCATCGAAGAGCTCCGCCAGAAGGCTCGCTTCATCAAAATAACCCCGGCAGGGCTCAGGGAAAGCCACGTCCACGACGTGATTATTACCAAAGAGGCTCCCAATTACTGGATAGAACGATAGCTATTGATTCGACCTCCAGGACCTCTGGGGCAAAAGGGGGCCTAAGGCCTTTTGGGCCAGAGAAACGGCCTTAGTGGCGAGCTCAAGCGCTTGGCGTGCACATTTTTCGGTCTTTTCTTGGGATAAAAGATCTTTAAGACGTCTGAAAAGATCCTTAAAGTCTGCTGAAAGAACTGAATCCTGCCAGAGGTCAAGAGCCTCTAAGAGGTCCTCCTCTTTGAGGGGGCCATTAGGGGCTTGGGGAAAGTTTACGGCGTAGAGGGCCTTGAGGGCAGAGGTGGCCGCTGCCAAGGCGTAGGAAAAGGCCTCCTGGTAGCGGGCGGCCGCTAGATATTCCCGGGCCCGATCTAACTCCTTTTTAGCGTAGCCGAAATAGGTCTTGGCCCGGATAAAATAGGGCATAAAAAACCCAATTAGCCATCTTTCTTCGATCCCTCTAGGGGAGTGAACCCTTTGGGCTTTTCTACTGTACCTGCCATCTGCTGATAAAGTCTTTTTGTAAGGATCTCATCTGCCAGTTCACAGATCTCAAAGATGGTCTCAATCATGTCAAGCATCTCTGCCTGTCCGTCTGGCGTTCGGTAGTCGAAATCCTCCATGAACTGGCCGCTTTCCAAATATTCCTTGAATTCTCTAATCTTTTTGAGCGTTAGCATAAGACAGATCCTTAAAAGTACTAATCCCGTGGAAACTGATAAAGGATTTCGTTGTCTTTGATCAAGCCATAACGTTGGCGGGCAACCTTTTCGATATAGGCTCGGTTATTCTTAAGAAGGGCGATTCGGTGTTTGAGCTCTTGGCAGTCTTTGCGAAGATTTATTACTTGGTCGGAGAGCTCCCGGAGATGAAGCTTTACCTGATAGTAACGGACAAATCCATACGGGCCCAAGACGTTCCAGAGAAGGAAGGCCCCGAGCAGTCCGCCCCCGATAAGGATCGCTCTTTTGGAAGAAGGCCTCTGCGCTTTAGGCCGTTTCTGTCTCCGGACCATGTTTTAACTGAATAGCACAAGCCTGTCTGAGATTCAAATAACTCTGCTTTGAACTTCTTCATCAGTATCAAATATCCAAAATCTTAAAGCCAGATAGCACTTCTCAGTAACAGATTATCTTATCAGCTGTACTGGCCAGATCATAGAGAAGCTTCTGGGTGCCCTTTTTTAGAGATTCATCCACATCGACACCGTGGAGGGACATGGATTTCCCTCAGGCCCACAATCCACCACCGGCAAGGGTAAGATTTTTGGCCAGCTTTTTCAGTGGGAACCTCTCTGAATCCATCTTTTGATAGGCCACTGCCGGCCCGTTGAGAAAGATAGTGGCCTGATCACCTTGATCAAGGATCAAGTTGGAGAGGCGGAAGGCATTCCAGACGACCTCCGGATTATCAGAAGAGACGAGGATGAGAAACTTCATTTCCTTCCCCCTTAGATTATTTTAAATAAAGATATCAAAATATTTTGATATATCCAAGAAAAATTTTTATCTCGCTTAAAATCAAAAATCTTCTAAGACACCGGGCGGAGCTTACCTTCTTTGGTCATCCGGTCAATCAGAAAAGCCACCCCCTCTTTGGATATTTTTAACCTTTGGGCCAGTTGGGTATCAGAGAGGGTTGGCTCTTCCTTCAGACAGTCCAGGATGGCCCCCTCCAGTTCCTCTAACCAGTCTTCAAAAAGGCTCAAGATTGACTCCGGAGCCACATCAGAGAGCCGCCGGCGGATATCAACGGTGGAGACCAGCCTCTGACACATAGAACGCGGGTCAACTCCCGCGTCAAGACACTTGGCCAGTCAGTAGTAGACCATTGAAGGCACTTCTCCTTCCTCATGGCCAAACATCTGGAGGATGACCTCCTTTTGAGACTCTTCATCCAGAACAGAAAAGGCCAAAGATGCCAGATCCAATAAAAGCTCTTTTATCTCTTCCAGGCTTAAGGTTTTAAGCAATTCTTGATACTTGGTGGTCATGTCCACCCCCTGAAATGATATCCTTCACCAAGTCAAAGATAGCCATGGTCCGTTGACGGTCTTTCAGGCTATAGTAGATAAAAGGGCCCTCCCGTCTGGTGGTTACTAGACCGCCCATCTTGAGCTCGCGCAAGTGATGAGAGACCAAAGGTTGAGAAAGGCCCAGTTCCTCCACCAACTGACCTACAGAATGTTCTCCACCCATCAAAACATTTACAATCCGGAGACGATTTTCGTCTGCCAAGGCCTTAAAAAAGCGAGCCATAAGCTCCTGATCCATGAGAATTATTCCTCACAGTTTTTTAAAACCGACCTTAAGTCTTAAATATTCCAAGAGCAGCCCTTTTAACCAAGAGTTCTTAAGGAAAACTTAACAATTTTTATAACAAAGTAACACGAAGAGAGCTGTTTTTAAAGTAAATACCATCGCCTGATTAGATGATATAAAGTTAAGGATTAGAAATTTTGCTTCAGGTCAGGAGGAACTTAAAATGGAATTAAAAGATAAGCGCCGCTGGTTAAAAGATTTCGTTTTTGGCTTTGCCCCAACTTTTATCATCGCTACGGCTGCCGAACTGAATCTCTTCTTCCTGCTGAAGGAACCTCTTAGCCTAGAAGAAGCTAGCCAAAAGAGCGCTCTACCGGTCAGATCTCTCCGAATGCTCTTAAATGCCCTCTGTGCTTTGGGGTTTTTAGAAAAAAACAAAGGAAAGTATCGCCTCAGGGAGGATCTAAGACCATTTTTGGGTCGGGAGGATATCTTCTCCTACGAGGCCTATCTGATCCATGGGCTAACCTTAGCCCGCAGTTGGGTGCGACTCAAGGAGGCCGTTTGCGGCCAACAGGGACACTCCCAAGAGAAAGACAAGGGCCCGGGCTTTTTTATCCGCCTCACCAAGGGCCTCTTGGCAGCCAACTGGCCGGAAGCCGAAAAATTAGCCGACCTTATTAAGACCCCCTGTGAAAAGATCCTCGATGTGGGTGCGGGTTCATGCCTTTGGAGTGCTCCCCTTATCAAGGACCGGCCCGAGACCCGAGTCTGGGCCATAGATTTCCCCCAAGTACTTGAACAATCAGCAGAACCCATCCTCAAGAAATTGGGATTGAGGGAGCGATTTATCTTCTTGCCCGGTAATTATTGGGAGATTCCCTGGGGAGATGGCTATGACCTCATCATCTTTGGCCACATATGCCACGCCCTAGGTCCAGAGGAAAATATTGCTCTCTTCAAGAAGGCCCAAAGGGCCCTGAAGCCCCAAGGAATGCTAGCCATTGTTGAATTCATCCCCGATGAGGAGAAAAATGGACCATTGTTTCCGCTCATCTTCGCCCTTAATATGCTTCTCCATACCGATTCTGGAGACACCTATACAGTCTCAGAGTATGAAGCCTTTTTGGATCAGGCTGGTTTAAAAATTAGCCAAACCTTTGACCTCGATGAAGGCCACGGTAGCCAAGTTATTCTGGCCGGGCTGGCCTAGGCGCAAAGTATGACCTCAGCCGAGTTGCAAGCTTTTCCGGAGGGAGGAGGATCAGTTCCGCCGACAACAGACGCTGGATGAAGTAATCATCAGTCCGATAATAGGGAGAAAAATTCTGTCTGGTGATAATCCTCAAATGGGGGCTGAACCACAACGGCTCCTCCCCTCGGGGAGGTAAATAAAAGGTGAAGTTGAAAGTTCCATAACCTAGGGTCTGATAGCCTTTAAGGATCGCCGAGATCCCCTTGGCCAAATCAGCCAGATCAGACAAACTGGGCCACTGGGGCCCCTCAAAGATGGCCTGGACCTCATTCGTCCCTAGGGGAGAAAAGGCTGAGAGGAAAGAAATCCGTCCCAAACGCCCCAGGAAGCGCTCTCCCCGCTCCTCTTCCTCCCCTACCAGGGTTTCCCAATAGTTCTGCCCACAAGCAAGATAAAAGGAAAAGGATGCCTCTAGGACCCTAGCCAAGAGAGGCGGGGCCTGGCTGGTTATATAGACCTGAAAGTGAGGATGCAGCAGACTGGCTCCCGCAGGGGGTAAATAGTTGGCACAAATCATAGCCACCTGAGCGCTAGCATCTTTCTGGAAGACTCGATCAATGAAATCAATGGCCACCTCAAAGGCCTCTTGAACAAGCCTCTCAGAGAAATCCTTCAGCTCCCGAAAATGAGCCTCCCCTACAGTGATCACTGCATGATAAAGCCCTACAGGATAGAGGTTTGGGAAAAGAGTACATTCTCCTTTAATCAACCTGCCCCCCGGGATGAGATCCTCCGGATACCGGGGTGTTGCAGTCCGGACCTTGTCCGGACACATAAAACAAAAACCCTTGCTTTCTTCAGCCAACTTTTTAACCAACTCCCAGTCGTGTTGGCCAAAGAAGAGCCGGACTTTATCCTCCAGGATGGGGTTAAAGAGGCTTTGATGGCCGAGGAGTGGATCCCAACGGATCTCCACTTCTTGATCCTCAAGAG
>NZ_JBPMLP010000026.1:0-10490 GCF_054026695.1 Thermosulfuriphilus sp. | reverse complement strand
GGAACGAACCTTGGGTAACGGGTGGGGGGGGGGAGCTTGGGGGGGGAAAGAAGAGGAAATAAACCGGTGGGGGTGGTTTTTCCTTTTGGGGGGGGACAAAGGGGGGAAAAACAACACTAATGGATCTCTTTTTTCTGCCCTGGCCAAACGGCATGCAGAGGAATAAGCAAGTCCCCCATTTCCTTTACTTTTTGGGCACTTTCCCAGGCCTCTATGGCATTTAGGTGAACTCCCGGGGCTACTGCTGGCCCCACTTTGGGAAAATTGGCCTCATTACAGCAGAATCCGGTAATAACGACCCGGCCGGAAGTGGTATTTACCAAGACCGTCTGTCCACCAGCCGTGTGACCCGGGGTAGGTACCACCCTGATTCCAGAATAGATCTCTTCTTCACCGTCAATGAGGACTATTTCCCTGACTCCCTCAAGGACGTCAGGATAATAACGGTGGTCTATGGGGTGGGGGTTTTGCCAAAACTCGTATTCCTTTTTCTGGACGTAGACCACTGCGTTGGGACAACGGCTGTCATTTTCACAATGGTCGTTGTGAAGATGGGTGTGGATGATGATGTCAATGTCCTCCGGCCTCAAACTCAAGCTGGCTAAGGCCTCTTCAAAAGAGAGTATATTCCAGCCATATTCACTAGCTACATTTTCCGGGACAACAAACTGCTCAAGCCCGGTGTCAATGAGGATGTTTTTATCGGCCCCTTTGAGGACAAAAACATAGATCGGTATCCAGATCCTTCTTCCATAGCCGCGGAGATAGGTCATGATGCCTTGATCTGTCTCGTTGGCCCCTACCACCAAAGGGTAAATGGTATACTTGGCCATGATCATCCCCCCTTTTGCAAAAAGAAGATAAGTATAGATGAAATTTTTTCTAGTGACATTTTTGGGACTTTTTAAAAATCTCATTAAAAGTCACTTAAGAGTTTGACAGCCTTTTTAAGAAGAACCAAATAATAAAACAAACGGAGTTCTAAAGGAGGCCGAATACTTATGGAACTTTACTTGATGCAGCATGGACGGCCTTTATCCGAGGCTGAAGATCCTGAGAGAAGACTAAGCGGTGAAGGCCGTGAAGAGGTCCGGGCCAGTGCCTTGGCAATCAAACACCTTGGGCTGTTCTTTGATCAGATCCTGTCAAGTCCCAAGGCCAGGGCTCGGGAGACGGCAGAGATCGTGGCCGAGGTCTTAGGATATCCCCTAGAGGGCATAAAGGTGCACCAAGAGTTCAAACCTTTGGTTCCGCCGGCAGAATCAGTGGCCGTAATCAAAAAGACGGCCGTCGAAAGGCTTCTGATCGTCGGTCATCTTCCTTCATTGGCCGAGATTGTCTCCTACCTTGTATCTGGAGCTCCGGGGATAAAGGTTCATTTCAAGATGGCTGGGCTCTGTGCTTTGAGTTCTTCGGACCTGTCTCCTGGCTCTGCCGAGCTTCTCTGGCACCTCTGGCCAGAACATCTGGCCCGTCTGGCCCCTTAAGTCTCTTTTTTACCAGGCCAGTGGTTTCTGCCAGCTTTCCTTAAGTCGCCAGATATTTTCTGAAACTATGGTTCTGCCCTGCCAGCTGATCCTAAAGAGTGGCTCCTGGACAACGCGGCCTATTCGAGAGACAACCTTCCCTGAGAAGAGGGCCTCGAAGTCGGGAGCCTTTTCGGCGGGCACAGTGACGACGATCCGACTGGCCGACTCCGAAAAAAGAAGATAGTCAGGCCGTCTTTTCCCTTCGTAAGGAAGATCATCCAGGCTTATATCCAGCCCCAGCCCTCCGGAGAAGGCACTCTCGGCCAGGGCCACAGCCAGCCCTCCGTCTGAACAGTCATGGGCGGAGGCTACCAGCCCTTTCCTGATAGCCTCCCCTAGGCCCAGATATCGTTCTCTGGCCTCCCTGGCCTCTACCTCGGGGACTGAGGAGGCCAGAAGCCCCAGGCTTAAAAAGTATTCTGAACCACCGAGTTCTTCCCGGGTCAGGCCCAATATGTAGATCAGATCTCCAGGGGCCTTAAAGTCCATGGTTTGGGCTTGGCGAACATCGGGTATCTTGGCTACCACGGAAAAAAGCAGGGTAGGGGGGATAGAGATCTTTAGGCTTCCGTCGGCCAGAACTTGACCTACCCGATAAGGATTGTCGTCTGGCTTGAGTCCCAATCCCCGGGCCAGATAATCATTTTTCATGCTGTCTTTGCCCGAGATACAGGGGACCCCAAAGGTGGTCGTCAGATCATAAAGAGCCTGATTGGCCCTTACCAGTTGGGCCAATTTGTAGTGGCCATCTGGGGTCTTTTCGCTCTGGATAGGGTCACACCAGCAGAAATTATCAAGGCCGGCCATGTGTTCCAGATCTGCTCCCACACAGACGGCATTGCGGATGGCCTCATCAATGGCGTTGGCTGCCATCCAGTAAGTGTCGAAATCAGAAAATTTAGGGCAGATCCCATGGGAGACAACGACCCCTTCATAGGAGTCAAGTTCGGGGCGAAGAACTGCAGCATCGCTTGGCCCATCAGCAGCAATACCCACCAGGGGCTTGATCACGCTGCCGCCCTGGACTTCGTGGTCATATTGACGGATGACATACTCTTTGGAGCAAACATTGAGCCTGCCTAGCATTTGGTGAATTAAGCCCCCGAGATCCTCTGGTTCAGGGGGGTGATGCTCCTGTTTTTGGGGAGGGCGCCAGACAGCGGTCAGCTCCAGTTTTGGGACTCCTTGATGGAGAAAATGGAGATCGAGCAGACCTACGGTCTGACCATTGTACTTTATGTGGAACTTGCCAGAGTCAGTAAATTGACCGAGGACTGTTACCTCGACTTGCATCTTTTCAGCTAGCTCGAGAAAACGGTCGAGCTTCTCTGGAGGAACTGCGACAGTAATTCGTTCCTGGGCTTCAGAAAGCAGGATCTCCCAGGGTTGAAGTCCCGGGTATTTAAGAGGGGCGTGGGCTAGTTCTATTTCAGCCCCCCCTGACTCTCGGGCCATCTCGCCCACCGAGGAAGATAGCCCTCCGGCACCGTTGTCGGTAATCGAGGTATAGAGGCACTCATCCCTGGCCACCAGAAGGAAGTCAGTCATCTTCTTTTGGGTTATAGGATCACCGATTTGGACGGCCGTAGCAGGGCTACCCTCGTGGAGTTCTTCTGAGGAAAAGGTGGCTCCGTGGATGCCGTCTTTACCGATTCGCCCACCACACATGACTACCAAGTCCCCTGGCCGGGCACCCTTTAGGTGAGATGGTTCTTCACAGATCTGGGCGGGCATGATGCCTCCTGTGCCACAGAAAACCAAAGGTTTACCTAAATAACGGTCATCAAAGACAATGGAGCCATTTACCGTTGGAATTCCACTCTTGTTCCCTCCGTGTTCGACCCCCTCGCGTACCCCTTCAAATATTCTTTTGGGATGGAGGAGCCTCGGCGGGAGGGGGGACTGCCAATTGGGAGGAGCAAAACAGAAGATATCGGTATTAAAGATAAGGGACGCTCCTTTGCCGGTACAGAAAGGATCTCGATTTACTCCCACAATTCCTGTAAGGGCTCCACCATAGGGATCAAGGGCCGAGGGACTGTTGTGGGTCTCAACCTTAAAGGCCAGACTGAGGCGTTCGTTTAGCCGGATGACTCCGGCATTGTCTACAAAAACCGAGAGACAGAAGTCTTTTTCTCCCTTGGCTTGACGGATCTCTTCTGTGGCCCGGACAATGTAGGTCTTAAATAGGCTATCGATAACGGTAGTCTCGCCGGTGGCCTCATCGGTGTAGGTAATCCGGGCGTTAAATATCTTGTGTTTACAGTGTTCAGACCAAGTCTGGGCCAGAGCCTCGAGTTCAACATCGGTGAGGCGATGATCAAGCCCATAGCGTCTTCTGTCTTCGACTACCTCTGGACGCAAAAAATGGTCTCGGATGGCTTGCATCTCTTTGAGGTTTAAAGCCAAGAGCCTCTGGCGAGAAAGATCAAGCAGTTCCTCATCGGTTAAGGGGGAAAGATCAAAATAATCCACCCGGATCTCAGCTTCCTCTTTGACTCTTGGTGGCGAGGTAACCAAGCCGTGGTCAGGATCAAATTCTTCTCTGGAGACGATCCACCAGCGTTCAATGAGCTCGTTGGCTAGAAGTTCTCTGGCTATTCTCTGGCAGTCTTGCCGGCTAAGAGGGCCTTTGAGAAGATACTGGGTAGCCGTATAGACAGCTTCACTGGGGGAAAGGGGACGCCTGAGCAAGATTTCCAAGGCTTCTTTGGCTACTCGGCCTTCGTTATCAGTCACCCCCGGACGGAATCCCACCTGGATAAGCCAGTCAAACTCTCGGGCTAAGGGGCGATTTAGACTGACATCCTGGGTGACAGGATCATGCAGGGCCTCATGGGCAAAGGCTTCAAGGTCTCTCTGGGTGATCTCGGCCTCAATCTGGTAGATCTTTATGGTCCGACAGTGGTTAACCGGTAGTCCGAGGTCGTCTCTTATTCGCCTTAAGATTTTGTCGCCAAAGGCATCTCTTAGATGCTCCTTAAGAGCCACCTCAACCCGGGCAAGCATTCTTTACCTCCTCACCTAGCGGCCTGCGGGCCTTTTAAGAGACTTGATCCTGAGGATAGCCTAGGGCTGGCTTAATTGCTAGCCGGAGGGGAGAGAAAAGTCAAATCCAAGCAAAAGGGGCTGGCTGAAGCCAGCCCCTTTTGCCTAGTAGGCCTCTTCGTAATCAAGATCTTTTTCCCGGACCTTGTCTTTGAAGAGGTTGTAGGTCCAGGTTTGGTAGGCAATGACAATAGGAACAAAGACGATAGCCACTCCGAACATGATCTTTAAAGTCAGAGGGCTTGAGGAGGCGTTGTGGATAGTCAGGCTGGCAGAGGGATCGAGACTTGAGGGAATAAGCCTAGGATAGAGGCCAGCTACACCAAAGAAGGTTGCCGAGACAATGGTAAGGCAGGAAGCGAACCAAGCCCTCCAGTAAGACCCCTGGGCAAGAAAGACTCGGATGAGAACAAGCCCGGCTACGGCCAGAGCCGGAACGACAAAGAGGGCTGGATATTTGAGGTAATTGTCGTAAAGATCAGTGGCAAACCAGCTGGCCACCAAAAAGATGGCCGCCACTGCCAGCTCCATCGGCCAGAGCTTGGTCGCCAAACTGGCTCCCCTTTGGGAAAGCTCCCCATTGCTCTTTACCGCCAGCCAGAGGCTTCCGTGAACCATAAAGAGAAGAACAAAGAGCACCCCTCCCAGGAGACCATAAGGATTGAGAAGAGCAAGCAACCCTCCGTGGAAGAGGCCTGTTTCGTCTATGGGAAGGCCTTTAAATATATTGGCAAAGGCCACCCCTAAAAGCAGGGCTGGGATAAAGCTTCCGATTACCAGACAGAAATCCCAAACCGAACGCCAAGTGGAGCCTTCAACCTTGCCGCGAAACTCAAAGGCCACCCCTCGGACAATAAGGGCAAAGAGAAGGAGGAGCAAGGCCGAGTAAAGACCGCTAAACATTACGGCGTAGGCCTTAGGGAAGGCGGCAAAGGTAGCCCCCCCGGCGGTAATTAGCCAGACCTCATTGCCGTCCCAAAAAGGGCCCATGGTGTTATAGACAATGCGGCGTTCGGTGTCGTTTTTGGCCACCACCGGTAAAAGACTTCCAAGACCAAGATCAAAGCCATCGAGCATGAAATAGACGGCCCAAAGTAGTCCCCAAAGGACGAACCATATAGTTTCAAACATCATCTTTCCCTCCTTTCATTTAAGCAGTAACTGGGGCCACCTTGGCCTCTTCTTCAAGGGGTTTGGGACCCTCTTTGGCAAACTTGGCCAAGAGATAAAAGTCGACAGCACCTAGGAAGCTATAAAGAAGGATGAAGGCAATCAGTGAAGGCCAGACTTGGGTCGGTGTTACCGGGCTTACGGCCTGGGAGGTTTTCATTAAACCATAGACAATCCAGGGTTGGCGCCCCACTTCAGCCACGATCCAACCAGCCTCAAGGGCGATATAAGGCAAGGGGATAGCATAGAGCATGATCTTGAGATAGCCCGGGCTTTCAAGAAGCCGATTCCTCTTGAACCAGCCGATGATCGTCAGAAGAAGGAAGAGAAATCCCAGACCAACCATAATTCTGAAACTCAAAAAGGTGACGGTCACCGGTGGACGTTCATCGGGTGGAAACTCCTTAAGACCTTTTACTTCGGCCTGGGGATCATGATGGGCTAAAAGACTCAAGACTCCGGGAAGAGGGAGGATCTCTACTGCGTTGCGTTCATTTTCTTCATCGGGAATGAGGAAGAGATAAAGAGGGGCCTCGGTTCGGGTATCCCAGAGGGATTCCATGGCCGCCAATTTAGTGGGTTGGACCTTGGCTACCTCTGCTCCGTGGAGATGGCCCTGGAGGATTTCGAGAATAGAGAAGATCAGAGCAAAGGTCAGGGCGATTCTAAATGATTTGGTGAAAAAGGAGACGTGTTGTTTCCGCAGAAGATGATAGGCACTTACCCCCATGACAAAAAAACCAGAGAGTATGTAGGCCCCGCTTACCGTGTGGAAGAACTCAAGGAGCCCGAAGGTGTTGGTGATAACGGCGGTGAAGCTTTCAAGCTCTGCCCGACCGTTGCGGATGACATAACCTACGGGGTGTTGCATCCAACCGTTGGCCAGAAGGATCCAAAGGGCAGAAATATTTGAGGCCAGGGCTACCAGCCAGATAGTCAGGCAGTGAAGTTTGGGAGACAACTTGCGCCAGCCAAAGTGCCAGACAGCAATGAAAGTCGACTCCAGAAAAAAGGCCAACGTAGCCTCAATGGCCAGGAGAGAGCCGAAGATGTCTCCTACATATTCCGAGTAACGGGACCAATTGGTGCCGAACTGGAACTCCAGAGTGATACCTGTAACTACCCCTAGGGCAAAATTGATCAGAAAAAGTTTTCCCCAGAACTTGGCCATTTGCTTGTACTCTTCATCCCCTGTCCTGACATAGATGGTCTCGAAAATGGCCACCAGAATGGAGAGGCCCAGGGTAAGAGGGACAAAAAGGAAGTGAAACATGCTAGCTACAGCGAACTGGAGCCGAGAAAGCATTAAAGCATCCATAAAACCCTCCTTATGTTTTAGGTTATGATAGCCAAGACCGGACTTTTAAGAGGAAAAGACGACCGATTCCTCCAGAATCGTATAAAAACTTTAAGTTCATCCCTTCTTGGGGCAAATCGTTTTCTTTTAAAGAAGACAATTAAGATCAAATTAATCCTCAATTTCTAAAAAAATTTTTAAGTCTTCACTCCCTCTTTAAGCTCCTCTTCGGCTAGAAGTTTGGCAAAGGTGGCCTCTTTTAAGGTCTCTCGGAATTGGCTTCGGGCCTTTTCCCAGACCCGGTGTACCGGGCAAGACGGGCTCCGGGAGCAGGCTTCAGGGCGGATAACGCACTCATTCAAGGAGATCTCTCCAGAAACAGCCTCGACTACGTCCAAGATTGAAATTTGGGCTGGGTCCTTAAGGAGTCGATAACCGCCCTTTGAACCCTGAAGAATCTCTATGATCCCAGCCAGGGCCAACTGTTGGGCTATCTTGGCCAGAAAATGGTCAGGAATCTCCATTGCTAGAGCCACCTCTTTGCGGCTGACGACCCTTTCTGGAGGTTGACCAGAAAGATAAAAAACACAACGTATGGCGTATTCTCCAGCCCTGGTGAGTTTCATAATCCCAAAAAATTAGATTCAAATTTAGATAACTTAGATTAGATTTATCCTATATCTAGGGAGGCCCTTTAATGTCAAGTCTTTTTATCTGACCAAATCGTAGGAAAGGGGTTTTAAAAGTCTCTTGTTTAATAGGGGCCATAATAATGGGGCCATAATAATTATTGTTTGGCCGAACGAGATTCAGCTTTAATTGGAAAATTAAGGAAAAAGGCCATGGCTTCCCACATTCAAGTAGGGACCTGCGGTCTTCCTATCTCGTTGGCTAAGTATGTCCAGATCTTTGAGGCCCTTGAACTTAATAGTACTTTTTATCGCTTCCCCGGTCCTAGGGCTCTTAAGAATTGGCAAAAGATTCTTGGGACAAAAGAGCGTCTCTTCCTCTCCCTTAAGGCCTATCAGGGCCTGACCCACCCCCTTTCTTCCCCTACCTGGAGACGTTCAGGCCTAAAGGGGGAAGAACTTAAAAAGCTCAAGGGGAAGGTCGGCTGTCTCAAGTTTTCCTCAGAGACCGAAGGCTTTGTTTCCAAAAGTTTGGATATCATCAAATGCCTCGGGGCCCGATTCTGGCTCTTCCAGCTTCCTAAGAGGTGTCAGAGGGAGCAAGGATTAATTCCTAATTTTTTTGAAAAACTCAAGGGGGTGGTCAGTGAGGAGATTCTTCTAGGGATCGAGATTCGTTGGGAAAATCCTCTTCTAATTGAGAGGCTTTATCGAGACTTTGGAGTAATTCCCGTTTTTGATCCTTTCTTAAGCCCTGAGCTTTTCGAAAAATTCGCCCCTTCTCTTCCTTTGCTCTACCTCCGTCTCCACGGAAGCCTTGAGAAGGGGCGGATCAATTACATCAAATCTTATTCAGATGAGGAGCTTGAAACCCTTAGAGAGAGACTTCAAAGTACTGGGGCTCAGAGGATTATTGTCCTCTTTAACAACACCAAGATGTACGAAGATGCCCTCAGATTCAAACAACTTCTTTCTCTTTAGGTCTTTTCAGCTAGTTCTTCCACTCTCTGGACCAGCTGGGATATCTGAAGCCCCAGAGAGAGACATTGCTTGCCTTCCGTACACTGCTGGGCCTCGGGAACCTCTAATCTGGTTTTAAGGACCTGCCCCGCCCGTTCTAAGGTTACCAGCCAAGTGTTGGTTTCTTCGTCAAAGTCGACCTTGACGTCAATATTACACTGGCCAATCTGGGGATAAATTTCTTCGATTTTTTTACAAAGGCTCTCTCGATCTACCTGCATATAGACCGACCTCCTCGGGCTTTTTCTTAAAAAATAGGATTTATCAACCTTGAATCAATCTATTTTCTATTTTTTATTGGAAGATGGTTGACTTGGTTATTTCCCACAAGATACCACTGGAAGGCGGTGGGGCCGACGTTTTGGTTTGTAGCCGATGATTATCTCCAACTGTTCGGGGGTAAAATTCTTCCTTATTTTTAGGATTGCTCTCAGGCCAGAGCGCATAATCCGATCACAATTCTCCTGGAGCTGCTCCAGGGCCTGATCTACTTTTTTGAGATCAAGTTGGGGATCGGTCATTATCTCCATAAGCTTGGCATTGACCATGTCATTCATGCTTTGATAACGTATCAAGGTGAGGTTGAACCGTTGCATGACCCGCCGGAAATGTTCTTTTTGTTTGGGGGCCATCTTTAATTGGGGGCCAAGATCCAGATAGCCTTGAAGCTCACAAAGGGTCGATTTGATAACGAAATCCGCTGCTCCGCAACCTAAATAACCACTTTCAGGGGGCCTTTTCCAACATTCCCGCCAAAGCGTCCCCTCTAAAGCTGCTCCAGCCAGGCAGGACCCATGAAGACTCATCCAAAAAAATAGCCCAAAAACAACCGCTTGCGGGAGAGCCCCTAAGGCCCTCTCGCAAGCGATCTCCCGAAGAAGATGATAGAGGCCTTTGGGCATCGGTTAGAGCCGAGGGGTCAGTCTGCGGGCCTTAGATAATTGTTCAGCGGTCAAGACTTCTCGGGCCTTACAAACGTATTCTAGAGACTTTGTAAGTAGATCCCGGCAGGTATTTTGCAATTCTTCGATAGTATCATTAATCTTTTTTGAACTCCCATTCGGAATGGCCATACTTTCAATTAGGCTTAAAGATAGGAGTTGTAGTTTGGCCCTTCTTTCCATTAGAAGGGTCTGAAACTGAAATCGTATGTCTTTTAGGGTGTTATATTGTTTTTTTGAGAGTTTTAGGAAATCTTTGGCTGCTAGATAGCTGTTGAGCTCTTTTATCACATTGTAGAGAATCAATCCCGGAGCTGGACAACCCGTTTCCCCTAGAGCCTCAACGTCAATATTTTGCCAGCATTTACCTACCAAACATAATTTCTCAGGATGCCGTTTCTTTGCTTCAACTTCTTTAAGGCTACCTATTATTAGAAATAGGCACAGCGCTGCCACTATTAATCTTATATGTTTGTGCATCTTTCCCTCCTCCATTAGGTATGAACTATTCTTCTTTTTCTGCTAATTTCTGTGCCTTTATTTTTTGCTCTTCAGTTAAGATGTTACGGGCTGTGAATACAGCTTTGGCAGCATCTTTTAGGGTTGACCAACAAAGTTCTTCTATTCTGGCTACATGTTTTTGGATGGGCTTTTTACCTGGCTTTTCTTTCATCATCTGTTCTATTAGTTCTAGGGTTACAACCTGTAATTCCGCCCTGTTTCTTACCATCTCTATCTGAAAATCATGTCTTATTTTTTCTAATTTCTCTAATTGGTCAGCTGTAAGATCTAATTCTTCAGCCATATCAATATATCCATTGAGTTCTTTTAGTGTGTTTTGAACAAATAGCGCTGG
>NZ_JBPMLP010000025.1:0-30108 GCF_054026695.1 Thermosulfuriphilus sp. | reverse complement strand
AGTTAATAATTAACGGTAATATTAAAAGGGGTTTTTCTCTACATGTCGAAGGAGATTTGGAGATTAAAGGTTCCGTTGAGGATAATGTCAAAATTTTTGTAAGTGGTGATCTCTATGTTGGAGGAATTATCCAAGGTGAAATTCTTATAGAATGTAAAGGAAATGCCACCATAAATGCCCTTGAATATGGTCACATACAAGTTTCTGGCAACTTGGTTGTTCTCGATTATCTTCTGCAGCCTTTCTGTTTAGTTGGGAAAAATTTCCGTCTTCTTGAAGGATTAGGAGTTATTTTAGGCGGAAAATGTCTTGTCGGTGGTTCCGCAGAAGTCTATATTTTGGGAAACGAGGCCCATGTTAGGGCTGATTTTCGTGTCGGTTATGATCCTCATATTTTTGATAAACTGGCAGATATTAGACAACGTAAACTCACCTTACAACAACAGAGACGAGATCTCTCTAAAGTCCTTGAGAAAGGAACCAAACTTCTTAAAGAGGGAAAGTTGTCTCTAGACAAGATAAATTTGGTCAATAAAATCAAGCAGTTTCTTGGAGATATTAATAATGAACTAAGAAGGACTTCTTTAGAAGAGAAACTTCTTGCTAAAACCTTTAAAAAATTAAGGAATAACACCTTAAGGATAGAAAGGCGGATATTTCCTGGTGTTCATATAGGTATTGCTGATGCCGATCTTTCTATTATTACCAGACTCGGTGGGGGGACTTTCTTCCTTAGGGAAGAAGGGATAAGCTTTCGGCCGGCTTCGGGCTAAGGAATAAAAATGTTTTAAAAATAGCAAAAATCATAAATTTATTGACGCCCATAGTAGATCGCTTTAACCTCACCTTAGAGAATTATCGCCTGGTCGTCTTCTGCTTAAAAACCCAAACCCCAAAGGATTCTAGATATGGTGGCCTTAAAGGTAGGAGTCCTTTTTAACAGACCGGCCCAGATGGAATTCTTGCTTCTGGAGCTTACCGGTAAGGACATAGAGCTTCTTTTTCTTGACCCTGGCCATCTTCCCCAGGGGCTTGACCTCGTCCTTCTTGATGATCCTCGAGCCCTGACCATGGAGGACTTAAAAGGTTTAGCCCCCAGGAGGCTGTTGCCTCTTTGGGTACTTTTTTCAAAGAAGGGGCCTCCTACAGGGACACTCAGGGGTTCTATGGAAATCATCCCTCTTGATCAGGGAAAAGAAGCGATCCTTGAGCGTCTGAGGGGAATCCTGGCTCTGGCCAGGAGTATAAAGGATCTTGCCTGGCAGGCCAGCATGTTTCGTTCTCTCACCGACCAACCTCTGGTGGGGATCTATATCTTTAATAAAGAGCGTTACCTTTATGTTAATCGGGCCATGGAGTTCATTACCGGATATTCTTCAAAAGAGATTCTCAAGGATCTAAGGCCGCTTGATCTTATCCATCCCGAGGACCGTCTCCTGGCAGAGAAGATGATCCGGGACCGCTTTGAGGGCAAGATCGAGGCCGTTCATTATCTCCTTCGGGGGATAAAAAAAGATGGCCAGGTTATCTATGCCGATATTTTCAGCCGGCGTATAGACTATGGCCCGGAGCCGGCCATCCTCGGGGCTCTGGTTGATGTAAGTGACAAGATCAGAATTCAGGATCAGCTTCGGCGTACCAACCGGGCCCTCAAAGTCCTCAATCTCTGCAACCAGACGGTCATTCGGGCCAAAGACGAGAGTCAGCTCCTCAGGGAGATTTGCCAGCTCCTTATTAAAGAAGGAGGGTACAGACTGGCCTGGATAGGGTATGCCCGCGATGATGAAGAAAAGACCATTCAGCCCATGGCCAAGGCCGGCGATGAGGACGGATATCTAGAAAGGATTCGCCTCTCCTGGGGAGACAATCCCTTTGGTCAGGGGCCAACGGGGCAGGCCATCCGTACCGGCCGTCCCGTCGTAAACCAAGATATTCTTAACAATCCTCTCTATGCTCCCTGGCGCAAGGAGGCCCAGAGGCGAGGATATGCCTCCTCGGTGGCCTTGCCCTTGGTGGGTAACGGAAGGGTCTTTGGGGCTCTCAATATTTATGCCTCTGATCCTTTTGCCTTTGACCTCGAAGAGACCGAGCTTCTTGAGTCTTTGGCCAAGAATCTGGCCCACGGAATCGTCTCCTTAAGGGCCAAAGAAGAACAAAAGAGGGCCCGAAAGATCTTGGAGACTCAGGCTCGCCAACAAAAGGCGGTGGCTGAGCTGGGAAGATTGGCCCTTAAGGTCCAGGACCTTGATCGTCTCTTTAACGAGGCTGTGAGACTCCTAGTGGAGACAATGGAAGTTAAGTATGCCAAGGTCCTTGAGCTTCTTCCTTCGGGCAAGGAGTTTATTCTTCGCTCTGGGGTGGGCTGGAAGGAAGGCCTAGTAGGACAGGCCCGGGTCCCCGCCCACCGAGGTTCTCAGGCCGGCTTTACCCTTTTATCTCAGAGGCCTGTAGTGGTTGAGGATTTTGAACAAGAGGACCGTTTCATCCCTCCCAAGCTCCTCATTGACCATGAAGTCAGAAGCGGCCTGAGCGTTATCATTGGCCCAGTTGACAGACCCTATGGGGTTCTAGGGGCCCACTGTCGGCTGAAGAGATCCTTTAGTCCTGATGACATAAATTTTTTCCAGGCGGTAGCCAACATCCTGGCCGAAGCCATTGAGAGACAGCGGGCCAAAGAGAGCCTTTTGGCCTATACCCGAAGGCTTGAAGTGCTCCATACCATGGAGAAGATGATCCTTGAGGCCCGTTCCTTGGAGGAAATTGCCACCATAGTTCTGACTAAGGTCTGCGGGCTGCTCTCGGCCTCTCTGGGTAGCATTGTTTATTTGCCCCGGAAGGGGGGAGCTAAGCTTCTGGCCCTCTATCCATCAAAGCAGCTCTCTCCAGAGGACAATCCCTTGTCCTTTTTTACTTTGGGCTTCAAGGACGATATTCTGGCCATTAACGACCTCTCGGGGCTAAAGGAAAAGAATCAGTTTCAGAAATGGCTTCTTTCACAAGGCATCTGCTCCTGGGTGGGTATTGGTCTCCGGGTGGCCAATAATCTGATCGGCTATTTGGGCCTTGGCTCAAAGGAGGCCCATTTTTTTAGCCCTGGAAGGCTCGAGATTGTCCAGGAAGTGGCAGATATCTTGGCTATTGCCATCCATCAGGCTGAGCTTAACGAAAGGGTCCGCCGCCATGCCCAAGAGCTGGAACACCTGGTGGCCGAGAGAACCAAAAATCTTGAGGAGACCGCTTCTAAGCTCCGGGAGGCCAATCAGGAGCTTGAGGCTTTTGTTTACTCGGTCTCTCATGATCTGAGAGCTCCTCTTAGGGCCATGGAGGGCTTTGCCCAGGCCCTGCTTGAAGACTATGGCTCCCTTCTTGATGCTACTGGCCAAGATTATGCCCGAAGGATTGTCGGAGCGGCCGAGACCATGGATAACCTCATCCAGGATCTCCTCAATTACAGTCGTCTCTTACGGCAGGAGATACGTCTGAGAAGGGTTGATCTTGATGAGATTCTGGATCAGGTTCTAGAGCAGTTGACCCCCGAGATAGAGGAAAAGAAGGCCCGGGTGGATGTCCAGCGCCCTCTGGGAAAGATCCTAGGGCAACCCTCGGTTATTGTCCAAATCATGATTAATCTCCTCTCTAATGCCCTTAAGTTTGTGGCTCCTGGGACTGTTCCTCAGATTAAACTCTGGACCGAAGACTTGGGGATATTCCTCAAGTTATGGGTTGAAGACAACGGTATTGGCATTGCCCCAGAGTATCAGGAGCAGATCTTTCGTATCTTTGAGCGTCTCCATGGTGTGGAGACCTATCCGGGGACGGGCATCGGGCTGGCCATCGTCAAAAAGGGAGCTGAAAGGCTTGGCGGTCAGGTTGGTGTTGTCTCCCGGATTGGTCAGGGAAGCCAGTTTTGGGTGACATTTAGGAAAGGAGACCAATGATGGAAATCTCCCCTTCGCTTATCCTCCTGGTGGAAGACGATCCCAATGATGTCATCCTTATTCGCCGGGCCTTTGATAAGGCCCGGATCGCCAACCCCATTCAGCTGGTTAGGGACGGGGAGGAAGCCATAGCCTATCTGGCCGGGACCCCTCCCTATGATGACCGGAGACGTTATCCTTTGCCCATGCTCCTTCTTCTGGACCTCAAGATGCCCCGTAAATCTGGATTTGAGGTCTTGGCCTGGTTGCGTCAGCAGCCTCATCTTCGACGCCTTCCGGTAGTGGTTCTTACTTCTTCTAAAGATACTCCAGATATTGACCGAGCTTATGATCTAGGAGCTAATTCTTATCTGGTAAAGCCTGTGGCCTTTGAGGCCCTGATAGATATGGTCAAGATCCTAGGGCTTTACTGGTTGATCTACAACCAGAAACCCACCCTGGCCCCTGAAAAAAGATGACCCGAACAAAACCTCACCCCCTAAAGGTTCTCCTTCTTGACGACAATCCAGATGATCGTCTGTTGGTCAAAAGGGCCCTTAGTAAGGCCTTCGGGGAACTTTCTTTTCTGGAGCCTCTCCGAGAGGAGGACTTTAAGGCTGTCCTTGATCAGGGGGGCTTTGATCTGGTTATCACCGATTATCAGCTTCGTTGGACCGATGGTCTCAAGATCCTCAAGGCTGTAAAAGAGAGATACCCCCTTTGCCCGGTAATTATGTTTACGGCTACCGGCAGTGAGGAAATCGCCGTCTCGGCCATGAAGGCCGGCCTGGACGACTATATTCTCAAGGCCTCCCGTCACTTTGTCCGTCTTCCAGCGGCGGTCCAGGCAGCCCTGGCTCGAGCCGAAGAGATCAGGCGTCGTCGGCAGACCGAAGAGGAGCTGATTCGGGCCCGGAGAGAATGGGAGGCCATTTTTCAGGCCATCGGCCAGCCGGCCATAATTATTGATCCGGACTTCAATATCTTGGTGGCCAACAAGGCAGCTATAGATAAGGCTGGTGGCAGGGAGAAGATTGTCGGCCGCCATTGTTATGAAGTCTTTTACAAGGCTGAAGCCCCCAGACCAGGATGTCCAGTAGAAAGACTTCTTTCTTCCCAAAGCCTCCAGACAGTGACGGCAGAGATGAAGGTCGGGGACAAATTCTACATTATCTCCTGTACCCCTCTTTTTGAAGAAGGCCGGATCAGCAAGATTATCCACATTGCCACTGACATTACCACCCAGAAAAAGACCGAACAGGCCCTGAAAGAGGCCGAGGAGAGGTACAGCGATCTCCTTGAACGGGCTACCGATCTTATCATCAGCCTTAGCCCCGAAGGACGTTTTATTTACGTCAATCGGGCTGGCCGGGAGGCCATGGGGTTTAGTCAGGCCGAGCTTAGGGAACTTTCCATTTTGGATCTGGTTCATCCTCAGGCCCGCACTCTTTTTAAAAACGTCCTTAAAAGGCTACTTCGGGGAGAGGCTGTAGAGGGCCTTTCTCTGCCCATTATTGCCAAGTCTGGCCGTTGCCTGGAACTTTTAGGTAACCTCAACGTCAAAATGGGGCCTGAAGGCCCGGAATATATTCGCGGCATTTTCCGAGACGTGACCAAAGAAAAGGAAATGGAAGAAGAGCGTAAAAAGCTCCAGGCCCAGCTCCTTCAGGCCCAGAAGATGGAAGCCATCGGGACCCTTGCCGGGGGGATTGCCCATGACTTCAATAATCTTCTCATGGCCATCCAGGGCTATAACGAGTTGGCCATGATGAAGACCGATCCTTCCTCTCCCATCTACCGCAACCTCCAACAGATGAGGGAAGCCTGTCTCCGGGCCTCAAGCCTTATTAAACAACTCCTTCTCTTTACCAAAAAACAGGCCCTGGAATTCAAACCTGTGAATCTCAACCAGATAATCAGAGATCTTTCCGAGATGTTCCGGCGTCTAATTGGAGAAAACATCAAGGTTGAGCTTGAGCTTGAGGAGGACCTCTGGCCAATTAAGGGGGATACAGCCTCTCTGGAACAGGTGATCATGAATCTAGTAGTAAACGCTCGGGATGCCATGCCCCAAGGAGGGCTCCTCCTCATTAAGACGGAGAATCTGTCTTCCACAGACGTTCTTCCTCTTCCTCCTGGCTCGTGCCGGGGAAACTATATTCGCCTTACCGTCAAGGACACCGGAGTAGGCATGGACAGAGAGGTCCTGGAACACATCTTCGAACCCTTCTTTACCACCAAGGAGGAAGGCAAAGGCACCGGCCTTGGGCTTTCAGTGGTCTATGGAATCGTCAAACAGCATGGAGGCTGGGTAGATGTAAGTAGCCGGCCGGGAGACGGTTCAAGCTTTGAGATCTATCTTCCGGCCACCAGAGCCCCGGCCGTTAAAAAGGCCACCGAGGAGAAGGCCTTTGCTGATTTCAGGGCCAAAGGAGAGGGTATTCTTCTGGTAGAAGATGAGGAAATGGTCAGGGAGATGGCCGCAGATTTTCTGAGAGACAGAGGCTTTAACGTCTTCCCGGCCGCCTATGCTCGGGAGGCCTTGGATATCTTCAGGCGTTTTTCCTCCCAGATAAACATCCTCTTTACGGACGTGGTCCTACCTGATGGGACAGGCCTTGAATTGGCAGAGACCCTTCGGTCCCAGAAGCCACGGCTCAAAGTGGTGGTCACCACCGGTTACACCGAGCAGGAGATCCCTCGTCTTGAAGGGAAGGGCAAGCTTCGTTTTCTTCAAAAGCCTTATCCACTGACGACTATGTTGGCTGTCTTAAAGGATCTTCTGGAAGAAGAGTTCCGGTAGTTAAAAACAAAGAGAGCTCCTAAGCCAGTTAAGGGAAAAATAGTTGACACCTCGGTCGTCCTGGACAAAGTTAAAAAGCCTCTTTGAAGAGGAGGGTTATGATCGGCTTTTGCCTTCAAGTGTTGATGGCCTTTCTGGCTATTATGAACCCCTTGGGCAACACTCCCATATATCTCGGTTTGGTAGAAGGGTTTGAAAGGGATCTTCAGAAACAGGTGGCCCGGAAGGCCGTCACCGTTGCTTTTTTTATTGTTTTGATTTTCGCCTTGGCTGGAAATGTTATCTTTCGTCTTTTTGGCATAACCTTGGCCGCCTTCAGGATAGCCGGGGGGATTCTGGTCTTTCTTATTGCTTACCATCTTCTGCGGGGAAAACGATCACGTCAGCACCATCCAGCCGAAGAGGAAGGCCTTTATGAAGACGGCCAGGAGGTAGCCATTACTCCTTTGGGGACTCCAATCCTTGCCGGCCCGGGGACTATTACCACAGCCATGTCCTATGTGGGTAATCATACAGATCCTTTTAAGATCGCCTTGATAATCGGAGCCTTCTCCGTGGTCTGTCTGCTGACCTATTTTTGTTTTCTCTATGCAGAACGGGTGGTGGACAGAATCGGAAGTTCCTGGATTGGGGTGATGACCAGGCTGATGGGGCTTATTCTGGCTGTCATTGCCGTCCAGATGGTAATTGAGGGGCTAAAGGGGGCCTTTCCTCTGCTTGGTCGAGTCTAATCGAGATATCTTATTTCTCCCGAGGGAAGGGTGAGCCTGGTGCCGTCATCAAGTTCAAGGATGAGGGCCCCGAATTCATTGACATCAAGGGCTCGGCCCTCAAAAAGAGGGGCCTCAAGGACGTTTTCTCCATAAAGGACCCGGCGTCCGAGGCTTCCTGTCAGCCGGCGAAAAGACTCAAGCATAAGGTTTGGAGGGGCATCTTCTTGCAAGACCTTGGCCTGGTATTCCCTGACCAGTCCGATGTTCCAGGAGAGTTTGGCCAGGAGGCGAGCCAAGATCTCGGAAAGATCAAGATCTCTTTCCAGAAGATCCTTAAAGCTTGTGGCTTCCTGAGCCAACCAAGCAGGAAGTTCGTTGTTGACATTGATCCCCAGCCCCAGAATCAGATAAGTGGTTTCCTCTATCGAACACTCTTCAATAAGACAGCCAGCTAGTTTTTTATCTCCCACCAGACAATCATTCACCCAGCGAATGCGGGCCATGACCCGATAGTCCTGGGCCAATTCGGCCGTGGCCACTCCACAGGCTATACTCACCAGGCCGAAGAGTTCCGGGGCCACATCCGGGTAGATGACAAGGGCCATCCAAAGCCCCCCAGGTCCGGCCACCCAGGCCCGCCGGAAGCGTCCTTTGGCCTTGGTCAGGGATCCGGCCCAGAAGACCATTCCGGAAGGAAGACTCCTTCCGGAATGGGTCTCCTTGATGATGGCCTTGCGGGCAATGTCCATAGTCCTTGTGGCCTCAGGGAAAAAGATAACCTCTCGGCCGATTTCCTCCCCTCGGGCCATAATCCGCTTGGCTGCCGGCCCGTAGGTAAGCAGTCGGCCTTGGAGTTCCTCTTCCTGGGCCTTGGCTATCAGATCCTTAATCCCACTCGGATCGAATACGACTGATGATCTTTTCAATGTAGGGAAGCTGATCTTCCGGGGCGATTCCCAAAAGAGGTTCGCCCTGCTCGACTATCTGGTTGACGCGGAAATAGGTCTTGAAGATAACTCCTGGTTCTCCTTGGTAGATTATGGGGGTTTCCCTCTTCATAAAAGACATAATGAGGATTTCATCCCCAGGGGAAACACTGACTCGGCCCTTCTCCAGGGCCTGGGCAATCTCAGAGGTAAAATAGTATCTGGCCCTCTCAGGTGCGGTGATGACAAAGAGAACCTCTTTTAGGACCAGGTCGATGATTTCGTCGCGAGAAAGAGGGTGTTTAATGGAAAGAATATACTCATTGGCCTCAACAAATCGACCCTCAAGCTCTTGGCGAAGCTCAACAATGGTTCCTTCGACCTCAGCCCTTTGAAGTTTTAGGTTTCGTTCTCTTTCGAGTTCATAAAGGGGGCTTCCCGGGCGTTCTCCCCAGCGGCCCGAGGGTCCAAAGACCTGCTGACCCTCTTCCACCAAGAGACGGACGACTCTTCCGGTATGAGGGGATTCTACCCGGAAGATCTGATAAGGACGGGCTCGATATCTCTCCAGGATACGGTTGATTTCCAGGTCTTTCATGACTTAACGATAATAAAGATTTTTGCCTCCCATCCGAATGAGGGCGTCATAGAGATTTTTGCGAAACTCCCTTCGGTCCCAAATGCCCTGGATATGACCGCGCCTTAGAGCATTGGTGGCGCTGTGATAGTCTGGGGGGACATCGTCGCCAGTGGTCTCCCGGATGACCCTGGGCCCAGCAAAGCCGATTCGGGAACTGCGGATGGCAAACTGATATGGGGCAGAGCCCAGAAAACTGGCCACCGGGCCAGCATAGGAGTTGTTGTCATAGACAACGATGTAAAGACCACCAGCATCGACATATTCCCTGACGGCCATGGTGCACTTGGGCATCTGGATGACGCCGATGGTCCCCTCATGGATCCTGATACCGCCGGTGGTGTGGATATAAGCTAGAAAGGGACGTCTCATGACCCGGGCCTTATCAATAGCCCGGACAAACTTCTCCCCCTCAGCCGCCCCTACTGTCCCCTGACGGAAGTCGGCAATCAACATGGCTACAATCAGGGAAAGACCATTTATTTGGGCGTGAAAGGTAAGCATTCCCGAACGACGTCCGGTCTTCTTGATGCTCTGCTGGAGCTTTTTGTCAAAGCCCTCATATCCCAAGGGATTAGTAGAGGCAATATCTTCGTTAAATTCCCTAATCGAACCAGGGTCAAAGAGATTTCGGAGATACCAATCATATTCCAGGGGGAAATGATGACCGCAGTTGGGACAAACCCCACAGAATTCACCATAGAGATCAGGGACCCAGATATCCTGGCAACCATATCGGGCGGCATTAGGGCAGGAGACCGTTCGGTCCTCAAGAGCAATGGGGGAAACATAGAGCTCTCCCCATTCTTCCCGGAACTCTGGCTCGGTCACTTTTATCTTGCCTGGCCTCTTCGGGCCAGCAATGACATCATAGACAGCCTGAATGGGCTCGGTGACTTGGGAGAGCAGGGCTGTGGCCTCGCTGGAGACGTCTTCAAGGATCTTTTGGACCTGTTTTTGATGGGTCTTAAGGATGCCGTAGCGGATCTCGTAGTAGATCTGGCTGGCCTTGTCCCGCATGGATTCCATGCATTTTTTAAGGGAGGACTCGGCCTCTTTGTAGGCCCAGGTGGCCATCTGACGATATTTTTTGGAACGCAGATCAAGGAGCCTTTCTACCTCGGTTTCTGAAAGCTCCCAGGAGATATGGACATCGAACTCCTCTGGGGGATCGGCCTCCTCCTTTTTTCTCTCCAGGGCATAGGCCCGGAAGGCCTTGAAGCTTTTGGTCTTTAAGACCACTTCATCTGTGGCCCGAATGATCTCGTAGCGGAGTCGTTTGAAGAAACGAAAATCCTCTCTTCTAGCCCCCAGAGGGGGTTCGGGAACAATGCGATCTATGGTGCCGAGTTTAAGGTTATCTTCGGCGGTCAATTTTAACTGTCTGGCGCACCACTCCAGAAGCTCGGGAGAAGCCTTCTGCCCTTCTTTAAGCTTGGCTTCGATGGCCGCCGCTCCTTCGGGCGAAATCACTGAATAATAACCCCGGCTTCCCATAAGCCTTAGGTCCGTAAGACCAATGGCTTCAGCACCCCCAGAGCCCCCCTCAGAGATAAAGGAGATTGTCGGGACCCTCAGTTTGGCCATAAAATAGAGATTCCGGGCGATCTGCTGGGCAGCTCCAGGATAGTCTTCGATGGGATAGGACCCCGGAGTGAAGATATAGAAATGAATGGGGATGCCCTCGGTCTCGGCCACCTTCATATAGCGAAGGGCCTTCTCATTGCCCCAGGGTTTGGCACAACCACCGTTGCGGTACTCCTCTCCTTGCCCCTTTTCGTGGCCAATGACCATTACCTGGTGATTATAAACCCGACCCTTAACCATCCGGCTTATGGTGGCCCGGGCCACTACTACCGCAGGATCGATATTTATCTCTCCTTCGCCTCCAAGCTCGGTGTAATGGTCATAGACGTTTTCCAAAATGTCCTGGAGGGTAAAACGTTGAGGATTGCGGACAATCTTGACGATCTCCCAAGGGCTTAGGACTTCGGCGGCGCTTTTCTCAAGAAGGCTCAAATGGCTCTCCAACCGGCTGGCCTTCTCCTTGACCTCTTCTTCGGGAAGATCGTGAATCTGGGCTCTAAGGAGTTCAAACTCCTGATGGAGATAGGAGAGCTCTGCCCAGTTGGGCCCTTTGATGTCCTCCAGGTAGATTACCCGATCGATAAGGGCTTTTAAGCTTTGGATGATCTCCTTCATGAAAAGATCAAAATCTCCTCAAGGCGCTCTTTGAGGTAGGCCAGGTTGGTCAGAAGGGGCTGACCATGGCTGTCTTTTCCCTCGATAACAGTTTCCTCAAGGAAGGTTTTCCCCCGGCTTTTGGCCTCGACGGTGTCCTTCCCCCAGACAACACCCAGGGCCAAATTGGGATCATATTCGGTGGGGATCCGGTAGGGCCGATCCCGGGGAACATGGCTGTAGATGGTCAGCCAATCATAATCTGGATAGGAAAACCGGGTAATTGTCCCCGAAGATGGGATAAATCCACGGCGGGTATCCTCGGCAATAAGTCGGAATTCGATACTTGTTCCCTCAAAGTTTATATCTTCCTGGCTGTAACCCATACGGTCTCCCAGGGCAAGTCTGATCTGTTCCTCAATAAGGTTAGGGGTTCGGCCTTTGATTCTGGCTATTTTGGCCGAGATGTCATTTTCTACCTGGATCCTGGTGTTTATTTCCATAAGATAGGCGGCTCCGTCCTTGGTAACCAACCATTCCCAGGTGCCGATGTTATCATAACCCACATGTTTGGCTAGTTTTATGGAGTCCGAGACGATCTTGTCCAAGACTTTTTGGGCATCAAATGGGTAGTCAGTGTAGTTGGGGTCAAATCCAGGGGCGATCTCGATGCGTTTTTGGCGTCCGGTACTCTGGATGGTGCAATTACGGGTACCAAAGTGGACGTATTCTCCATGACGGCTGGCCAGAACCTGGACCTCGAGGTGATGATAATCTTTAAGACAGACTTCGATTAACACCCCCTCATCTCCGAATTGTCTGCGGGCATAGTTACGTACTCGCCGCCAAATCCGGCGAAACTGATCCATATCGTTGACTTCTTCGATCCCCATCCCTCCTCCGCCGGCAGCGGCCTTAACCAGAAGGGTGGGGTTATTAACCCCTGATTCTCTAAGATTGAAGAGAAGTTCTTCGGCGGCGGCCTCGGCCTGGAGTTCATTGTAAAGAGGGCCAGCGGTTCCGGGGATGGTTGGGATGCCTAGATCTTGGGCCATTTTTTTTGTGTTTAACTTATTGCCTAAATCTCTGATGACCTCCCAGCGCGGGCCAATAAAGACAAGAGGGCGCGATCTCTTGACTACCCGTCGGGCAAAACGAAAGTCTTCGGCAAAGAAACCATAACCAGGATGGATGGCCGTGGCCTGGGCCTCATCAGCCACAGCCAGAATGTCGTTTGGATCTCGATAGCTTGAAACCCTGTAGATCCTCTGCCGATCTCCAGAATCCTCTTTGGCCAGCTGGACATGAAGACTTTCTTCGTCGCCCCGGGTATAGACGCAGACATAGTCCAACCCCAAGCGTTTGCAGGCGGCCATGATCCGAATGGCGATTTCTCCCCGATTGGCAATAAGGACTCGTTCTTTCATCTGGCCTGCACCAAATACCCGATTTCAGCCAAGCCGTCAATTTGTTTCATTTTACGCTTGACAAGCCCAGAGAATATCTTTATATGAGGCGCGCGAAATAAAACTAAACCGTTGGTTTAGAGATTTTATGAGCCTGAGGATCGGCGAAAGACTTCGAAAATTGAGAATCGCCAATGCCCTTACCCAGGAAGAGTTGGCCAACCGGGCCGGACTTACAAAGGGTTATATCTCTCAACTTGAGCGGGATTTGACCTATCCGTCAATCCCGACCCTTAAAGAGATTCTTGATGTTTTGGGAGAGGATCTGGCCTCCTTCTTCAAAGAGGATTGCGAAGAACGGGCCGTCTTCCGCCACAACGATCGCCTGGAGACCGCCGACTCCAGTCCAGGTTGTCGGGTGGAGATCCTGGTTCCCCAGTCCCAGAAGAAGATGGATCCCGTTCTGGTGACCTTGGCCCCCGGCCAGCGGACCAAGGAGGATGAATCTCATGAAGGAGAAGAGTTTGGGTTTGTCATCAAGGGCACCGTGGCCTTGCACCTTGATCAGGAAGTGACCAGGTTGCATAAAGGGGATTGTTTTTATTTCCGGGCCAATAGGCGTCATTACTTAGAGAATTGCGGTCGGGTGGTTGCCCAGATAATCTGGGTCGTCTCCCCACCGACCTTTTGATTTGGGAGCGGCCTTTGAGGCCGGGGCTAGCGGCCGGAGTGCCACAGAAAGAAAACACTTGAGGAGGGATAGCTATGGAAAAGATCGAGTACGGCTTCGGCCAGCATCTGATGTTAGACGGCTATGGTTGCGATCGGGAAAAGTTGATGGACATTGATCTTATTTATGATTTTTTGAGCAACTATCCGGCCGAGATCAAGATGACCAAAATCATGCCTCCTTATGTCTTCAAGTATGCGGCCCCTGTTCCTGAAGACTGGGGAATCTCTGGTTTTGTCATCATCGCCGAAAGCCACATCAGTATCCATACTTTCCCGGAAAAACTCTATCTGAGTCTGGATATCTTCTCCTGTAAGGATTTCGATGTTGATAAGGCCATTCGGGATGTGACCCGGATCTTTGACATCAAGAAAAGTGAGATCAAACTCCTTGACCGGGGCCATGAGTTTCCCCGGTCGATCCGGACTGTGGAACGCTTTATCCGGGCCGAAAGAAACCAACTTACCGTCTAATAAGGAGGGGGGAGAGCCCCCCTCTTGTCCTGCCATGCTCTCTTATCGTTTTCTAGGTCTTCCAGACGAGCTAGCTGATATTAAGCGCTCAGGGATTGTTGTCGTCCCGGTTGCCTATGATGCCACGACCTCCTACAGAGCTGGAACCAGAGAGGCCCCAGGGCGGATAATTGAAGCCAGTCGATACCTGGAATGGTACGATGAGGAGACAGAAACCGAGGTCTATCGCCTAGGGATCGCCACTTATCCGGAGCTTGAACCTCGGGCGGATTCTCCAGAGGCCATGGTCGAAGAGGTCTACCGAACGACAAAGGGCATTGTTGTCTCCGGGCAGTTCCCTGTACTCTTGGGTGGGGAGCACACTCTCAGCCTGGGGGCCATTAGGGCCTTGGCTGAGGTTACCCCCAATCTGGTGGTCCTTCAGCTGGATGCCCATACCGATCTTAGGGATTCCTACCAGGGAAGCCCCTTTAGCCACGCCTGTGTTATGGCTCGAGTGGCAGAGATCTGTCCCTTTATTCAGGTTGGTATCCGTAGCCTCTCCCGGGAAGAGGCCATCTGGCTCAAGAAGCACAATCTTCGTCCTTATTACGCCCGGGAGGTAATGGGGCGAGGGACAGAGATCGCTCGAGAAATAGTCTCCAAGATTGCTGGACGCCCCCTTTACGTCACTATTGATTGCGATGTCTTTGATCCCTCAATTATGCCTGCGGTAGGAACCCCGGAGCCAGGGGGCTTGGGTTGGTTTGAGGTTATAGATATCCTTCGTTTTATTTCCCAATCCGTTCAGGTGGTGGGTTTTGACCTGGTCGAACTCTCTCCCATTGCCGGGATGGTGGCCCCGGATTATCTAGCCGCCAGACTGGTCTATAAGTTTCTCTCTTACATTTTTTCCCGCTCTTTACGAACCTCGACCTGACAATTACCTTGCTCCTTATGGCCCCCTTGGTAGAGGTAAAAGAAGTTTCTTTTAATTACAGCCACCTTCAGGTCCTTGAGGATATCAGTCTGGAGATCGAAAAGGGAGATTTCCTGGCCATCATTGGTCCTAATGGAAGTGGAAAATCCACCCTGATCAAAATTATCCTTGGCCTTCTGGCCCCTTCTTATGGAAGAGTCTTCCTCTTTGGCCAGGATTTAGCCCATTTTCGGGCCTGGTATCGTCTGGGGTACGTCCCCCAGAAGGCCGCCCACATGATTGATCCCGTTTTCCCCTTGACCGTGGAGGAGACTGTCTCTCTAGGACTTGTCTCTCGGAAACGTTTTCCCCGCCTGATCACCAGGAGCGACAGGCCGGCCATCCGGAAGGCCTTGGAGACTGTAGAGATGGCTGACCAGGCCCACCGACGCATAAGCGAGCTTTCCGGCGGCCAGCAACAGCGAGTCCTTATTGCCCGGGCCATCGTTAGTGAGCCGGATGTTCTCTTCCTTGATGAACCTACTGCCGGGGTTGATGCTCGGGGTCAAGACCGTTTCTACTCCCTTTTAAATCAGCTTAACCAGAAGGGCTTGACTATAGTTATGGTTACCCATGATATCTCCGTGGTTACCCGATATGTAAACAAGGTTGCCTGTCTTAACCGACGTCTTTATTTTCATGGCAGCCACGAAGAATTCTGTAGCTCCCCCCGGATAAGAGAGCTTATTGCTGGCGAGGATCATCTTATTTTTCACCGACATTGATGGATACTTCGACTCTGATAGAACTTTTAAGTTACACTTTTGTCAAAAAGGCTCTGGTCACCGGGCTCTTTTTTTCTTTTACCTGTGCCCTTTTAGGGGTCTTCCTCCTTCTGCGCAAAGACGCTATGATCGGCCACGGGCTCTCTCATATTGCCTTTGGGGGGGTGGCGGTGGCCCTTTTTTGGGGTTGGGCTCCTTTGCCAGTAACCCTGGTAGTAGCTTCATTGGCAGCCTTGGTTATCCTTGGGGTGAGGGACAGGGCCGGCCTTTATGGAGATACAGTAATCGGGATTCTTTCCAGTCTGGGAATGGCCGCCGGGATCATCCTGGCCAGTATCTCCCGACACTTCAACGTCGACCTTTTTGGCTATCTTTTTGGCAATATCCTGGCCATCTCTTGGGCCGAGATGATCACCGCCATCGTGCTTTCCCTCCTGAGCTTGGCCCTAATAGTCCTTTTCTATTACGAACTTATCTATGCCACTTTCGATGAAGACTGTGCTCAAGTGGCTGGTCTTTCGGTAAAAAGGCTTGACGCCATGCTGGCCGTTTTAACGGCGGCCACCGTGGTTGTAGGAATGAGGGTGGTTGGCCTTCTTCTGGTTTCCGCCCTTTTGGTTATTCCAGCGGCCACGGGGCTTATCCTTGGGGGCAGCTTTGCCCGGGCCATCTGGATATCGGTGGCCAGCTCTTCCGTTTCTATAGTTTTAGGCCTGGTCTTGGCCTTCTGGCTCGACTGGCCGGCCTCGGGGACTATCGTTCTCTTCTCTGGAGTCCTTTTTATCTTGGCCTATCTAGCTCGCCTCCTAGGCGACTAATCCTCTACACAGACAAGGGCTAGAGTTGGAGTGCTCAGCCTATGGAGTACGGTGGCACTCACACTTCCCAAAACCAACTCTTTTAGGTGGGATCGTCCCCGGCGCCCCATGATAACCAGATTGTAATTTTCTTCTTCGGCCAGACGGATAATCTCTTCTGCCGGGCGTCCCAGACGGACCTCCCTTTTGATCCTCTCTGGCTGGGCTCCGGCCTCAATGAGTATCTGCCTAGCGGTAGCCAGAATATCTTCTCCTTCGAGACGTTGTCCGTCATTGAGATCCTCACCGAAGGAGATATCTATTACGTAGAGGATGGTGATCTTTTCGATCCAATTGGGACCGGCAGCCTCAAGGAGACAGGCAATTTCGTTGACAGCGCCCAGTGAGTTCGGAGAGCCATCAATGGGGATGAGGACCCTAGGGATAGGGCAGGAGCCGTCAACGAGAACCTCTTGGCCGACGACATAGGTCGTGTGGCATCCCGGACGATGGATAACGCTCTGGGTGACACTTCCCAGAAGGAGCTCCCTGACTGGAGAAAGTCCTCTACGGCCCATGACGATGGTCGAATAATGGTTTTCTTGGGCAAAGCGAACGATCTCTCGGGCTGGATCGCCATCGAGAACAACCTGCTCCACTGGAATCCTTACCCCTAGAGAGCGAATGACCTCCTTGACCTCCTCGAACATAGGAGTGACGTTCTTCTCCAGGTATTGTTCCTTAAGGCGCTTAAATAGTGCGGTTTCTTTCAGAAATTCGGTCCGGATATCAATATTGGCCATATGGGCCGAAAGATAGCCTCCGGCAAGGACATGGAGAAGGGTGATCTTCTGGACCCTTTCCCCTAGGGGAGCCGTGAGGCAGGCGGTGAATTCTGCGGCCCGTTTGCTAGGAAGACTGCCATCAATGGGCAAAAGGACTTTTTCTATAGTGCAGACCCTGTCTTTCATGGATTCACTCCTTTGAAAGGTTTGTTTCTTTAACTAGTAGAAGATAAGTAGCCAGACATTGGCAATGGCCACACTTATGACCATGTAAACAAAGCCTGCCTTCATGTATTCAAAGAAACGCACCGGATAGCCGGCACTTTCGGCTATCCCGAGGGTGACTACATTGGCACTGGCCCCGATCATGGTACCGTTGCCTCCAAAGCAGGCCCCCAAGGCCAAGGCCCACCAGAGGACGTTGTTTTCGGCCCCGGGGATGACCCGAGTAAGATAGGCAGTAATGGGAAGCATGGTTGCCGTGAAAGGAATATTATCTACAAAGGCACTCATAATGGCCGAAACCCAAAGGATAAGGCAGATGGCCGCCACCAAGTTACCATGGGAGAGCTCCAGGACCCAGTCGGCGACAATGGCCAATAAACCGGTTTCTTCCACCGCCCCTACCAAGATAAAAAGAAAGATGAAGAAAAGGAGGGTCGTCCATTCGATGTCTTTTTCAACCAGCTCAAGGAGCTTGACCCTCTTGGTAACAATTCCATAGGTAAAAAGAAGCGAGGCCCCGAAAAGGGCAGCCACTGAGACCTCCATGTGCCATATACCATGGGTGATAAAGAAAAAGATGACCACCGCCATGACAATGAGGCCTACGGTAAGAAGAGTACCATCGGTAATCCGGTACTCCTCACGCAACTTGGCAATATGAGCCTCGACATCGGTGATGGTGGCCTTTTTATACTCCCGCCCATAGTAAAGCTTAAAGAAAGCGTAAAGGACGAGCATAGAGATAGCCACTACTGGACCTAAATTGATCACAAAGTCCATGAAAGTAAGGCCGGTATAGGAGCCGATCATGATGTTAGGGGGATCACCAATAAGAGTAGCCGTTCCTCCTACATTTGAGGCCAGGATCTCAGGAATCAAGAGGACTACGGGATTGAGTCCCAGGGAAAGGGCAATTTCAATGGTTACTGGGGTAAGAAGTAGCATGGTGGTGACGTTATCCAGAAAGGCCGAAGAAACAGCCGTAAAGGTGGTCAAGACCAAGCAGAGGACAAAGACATTGCCTCGAGCCAGTTGGTAGCTTTTGTAAGCACACCACTGGAAGACCCCGGTGTTTTTGAGGATTCCAACGATAATCATCATCCCCATGAGAAGAAAAACGACATTCATGTCAATGGCTGCAATGGCCCGTTCGTAGGAGATGATGTGGTACTGAGGGTTAATGACTCCTACCGTGTAGGTGATGATAAGCATTATCGCGGCTCCTAACATGGCCGCTACGGTTCGATGGAGGAGCTCAAAGCTGATAAGGATATAAGCCAGGAGAAAGACTACGGTGGAGATCCAGAAAGCCGGCCCCAAAGTCCTCTCCAAGATCACGTCTTTTACCGCAAAATAATGCTGGCCATTGTAGGCTAAATCTTGAGGATGGATCTTGACCTTGACCTCTTTGAAACTGGGTTTGAAGATATCAATGAAAATGTCTGCTTGGGGGAGGACCCCTTTGGGGACCTCAATTACCACCTGATAGCTTCCGTCGCTTTCGCTCTTAAAATACTCAATAAGTTGGTGTCCGTGAGCTCCTTTGCGAACCTTTTGTAACTCCCCGTTGATAAAGACCCTGATCTCTGCCTCGTCAACGGGTTCTTTATGGTTGTCAAGAATGCGTCCAGAGAGATGAAGGATCTGTTTGTCCGGGGGAGAATGGGGTTCTTCAAAGGCATGGACCTGGCCAATGGCTAATAGGAGCAAGACGAGGACGCCAAACCACCAGAGAAACTTTCTCATAAGGAACCTCCTCCATCGGCTGAATCTCCCACTTAATATCGGTAGAGGAAAACGGTTTCATAATTTAGGTCCCGGTCTTTAGTCCGCTGACTTTTCAACTGGGGCCCTCAGGGTAGGATCCTCTCCCCAAAAGAGATGGACATCTCGTTGGGGAAAGGGAATAGTGATCCCTGCTCGGGAAAAGGCCCGATCTATAGCCTTGATGAGTTCATGACGGGCCAGTCCTTTTAGGGCCGGCTCCTCCACCCAGCACAGAAGCTCAAGATCTATAGAGGATTCGCCAAAGGACCGCAATCTCACTCTGGGACTCGGTTCCTCGACTACCCTAGGGTGCTGGCGGGCGACCTCAAGGAGGACTTGTTCTACTAAGTCAAGATCTGTCCCGTAGGCCACCCCTACAGGTACACGGAGCCTGAATCGGGGCACAGGAGCGCTTTCGTTGATGATCTTAGAATTGGCCATAATAGAGTTGGGAATAGTGATGAGGACATCGTCTCGGGTCTTTATCTTGGTGGAGCGGATTCCTATATCGACCACTTCTCCCCGCTCTCCAGAGTCAAGAATAATATAGTCTCCAATCCGGTAGGTTCGATCAACAAAGATGCTTATACCCCCGAAGAAGTTAGCCAAGGTCTCCTTGGCCGCCAGAGCCAGGGCAATACCGGCGATACCAGCCGAGGCGAAAAAGGGAGTCAGGTTGACCTTCCAGATGGAAAGGATGATCAGAAGCCCGATGACTACGGCAATGGCCCGAAGGAGATTCTTGAGGAGATAGAGAATGTCTTGGCCAATATGGCCATGACTTATGAGGTAAAGGAGCTTTTTGTCCGTTAGCCAGTTGATAAACCTGAGCGAGGTTATCCACCAGATCAAGGCGATCAGGGTCTTTATCCCCGCCAGGAGATAGATTCCCAGCCTGTCCTGGGAGAAAAGGTCCAAAACATGGATGGGACCAAGAAGGGCGATAGTCCAGAATATTGGCCGGTGAATAAGTTCCAGGATTTCGTCATCAAAGGCAAACCTTGTTCGGCCGGCCAGACGCTTTAAGATCTGATCGATAATGAGGTCAACAACCTTGGCCAGGAGAACAAAACCAAGAAGATAAAGTCCGGCCAGAGTCCAGGGATTATCGAGGAACTTGCCCAATAGATTGAGGAGATCAACTTTTATTCCGTCCATATTTGACACCGCCTGCGGCTTGTATTATATAGGCTGCCGGCCAGGATAAAGCAACTTAATTAAGGAGGGATTACCTTGGCTAATCATCCATCTGCTAAAAAACGGGCCCGGCAGTCTGAAAAAAGAAGGCTTCGCAACAAAGGGATAAAGACCAGAGTTAAAAACGTCACCAAAGAGGTCCTTGCAGCCGTAAACAAGGGGTCGGTGGAAGAGGCCGAGGCTGCTTTTAGGAAGGCCCAAAGCACCATCCAGTGGGCGGTCTCTAAAGGGGTCCTCCACTGGAAGAAGGCCAGCCGTAAGATTTCCCGACTGGCTGTCAAGGTCAATACTCTCAAGGCCACCAAAGAACAGGTAGCCTAAAAGTACTCCATAATCTGGTGATAGATCATCTCCGCCAGGTCATAGGCCATCTTTTCTAAGATCTTCTGTTTGTCGGTCTGGGAGCCAGCAGTATAGGTCTCTTCTCGATAAAGAGAGTTGTTTGCCCAAATGATCTTCCCATCTTGGCGAGAGACGAGGCGGGCCTTAGCCCGCAAGACTAACCGGTTTTCCACCCCCTGGGCATAGCTTTGATAGGAAAGACCCCTTGACTCAAGAGAGATAATCTCTCCGTTAAGGACAACGTCTGCCTGATCAGCCGGCACCAGGCGGAGCTTCCTTCCTCTTTCAAACTGGTTCCGGAGTTCACTGGCGATCAAGGCTCCCAGACCGGGCTCTTCGCTTCGGTTCTCCCAGGTAGCCACACAGATAGTCTTTATCCACGGAGGCAGATTTGAGCCCGTACCTGCAAAATGATAGCCACAGCCCCAGAGAAAGAGGCTAAGAAACCACAATGTTGACCAGCTTTTTGGGGACATAGATCACCTTGCGAATGTTTTTGCCCTCTAGGTGGCGTTTGACATTGGGGTGAGAGAGGGCTAGCTCCCTGATTTCTTCTTCGTCGATCCCTACCGGGACCACGACCTGCCCTCTGACCCGGCCGTTTACTTGGATGACGATCTCCATCTCCTCGGCCGCTGCTGTTTGGGGATCGTATTCTGGCCAGGGGACGTTGAGAATAAAACCCTCTTTGCCCAGCAGGTGCCAAAGCTCTTCGGTAATATGGGGGACCATGGGAGACAGAAGGACAATGATAGCCTCCAGGGCCTCTTTTAATACCGGCCAGAAGGCAGGATTATTTTTGTCTCGGCTTCGGCTGAGTGTGGTTGAGACCTCGTTGGTCAGTTCCATAATGGCGGCAATGGCCGTATTGAAGTGATATCTGTCCTGGATATCCTCAGTGGCCTTTTTGATGGTCTGATGGGTTTTGCGCCGAAGATCTTTAAGCCAGGGGGGAAGCCCTTCGCTAGTGATTCCTCCGGCCCTGATTAGCTCTTCACGGTTTTCGCTAACCAGACGAAAGAGCCTATTCAGGAAACGGTGAGCCCCTTCAATGCCCTTTTGATTCCACTCGAGATCCTTTTCCGGTGGGGCCGCAAAGAGCATAAAGAGCCTTACGGTATCGGCCCCGTAACGTCTGATCATCTCATCAGGATCAACCACGTTACATTTACTCTTGGACATTTTTTCAGCCGAGCCTATCTCTACCTGGGCGCCACAGGAATTTCGCCGACAGCGGCCATCTGGAGAGACTTCTTCTGGATACAGCCAACCATGGACAGGACATCGATAGGTCTCCTTCAGGACCATTCCCTGGGTGAGAAGCCTCATAAAAGGCTCGTCTACCTTGAGATAGCCCAGATCCCTCAAAACCTTAGTGAAGAAGCGGGCATAGAGGAGGTGAAGGACAGCGTGCTCAATGCCGCCGATATACTGATCAACCGGGAGCCAATAATCGACTCTTTGGGGATCAAGGGCCCCTTGCTCATAATCTGGAGAGCAGTAGCGGGCAAAATACCAGGATGATTCCACAAAGGTGTCCATGGTGTCTGTCTCCCGCCGGGCCGGGCCACCGCAGCGGGGACAAGTGGTTTTGAGAAAGGATTCAAGACGGGGCAAGGGGCTGCGGCCAGCCTCATCGAGCTGGGCCGAAAGGGGAAGTTCAACCGGAAGATCTTCCTTTTTTACCGGAACTGTGCCGCAGTTTTGGCAATAGACAATGGGGATGGGGGTCCCCCAGTATCTCTGGCGGGATATTCCCCAGTCCCTCAGACGGAAGCTCACCTTAGTCCGGCCAATCTCCTTTTTCTCAAGATAGTTAACGATTTCTTTTTTGCCTTTTTCGCTCTCAAGCCCATCAAAGGGGCCAGAGTTGACCATGATTCCCGGGGCCTCATAGGCCTCGGTCATTGTTTGCGGATCCAGGTCTTCTTGCGGAGGCCTGATAACTACGAGTATAGGAAGACCGTATTTGCGGGCGAACTCGAAGTCTCTTTGATCGTGGGCCGGAACGGCCATGACAGCCCCGGTACCGTACTCCATTAGGACAAAGTTGGCTGCAAAAACAGGAATCTTCTGGCCAGTAAGAGGATGAATGACATAGGCTCCGGTAAAAACACCTTCCTTCTCAAAGTCATCCTCCAAGAGACGGCGGCGGTCAAGGCGTTTCATTTTCTCCACGAAGGCGACAACTTCTTTTTCACGCCCTGATCTTCGGGCAAGTTCTAAGGTAAGGGGATGGTCCGGAGCCAGGGAAATAAAGGTTACCCCGTAGAGGGTATCTGGACGGGTGGTAAAGACGGTGATCTTACCTTTACCATCGGCCAAAGGAAAATCCACCTCCGCACCCTCACTTTTGCCAATCCAGTGTTTCTGCATGAGAAGAACCTTCTCTGGCCAGCCTTTTTTTAGACGGTCGATATCCTCAAGAAGCTCCTCAGCATAAGCTGTAATCCTCAGAAACCAACCCCACATCTCCTTCTGGACTACCTGGCTCTCACAACGCCAGCAGGCCCCATCGATAACCTGTTCGTTGGCCAAAACCGTCTGGCATCGTTCACACCAGTTGACCGAGGTCTTTTTCCGGTAAGCCAGACCGCGCTCAAACATCTCGATGAAGAAGAGCTGCTCCCAGCGGTAATAGCTCGGATCACAGGTGGCTATCTCCCGTGACCAATCGTAAGAAAATCCCAGACGCTTGAGCTGACGCCTCATGTAGGCGATATTGTCAAAGGTCCACTTGGCCGGATGGGTTTGGTGTTTGAGGGCGGCGTTTTCTGCCGGCAGGCCGAAGGCATCCCAACCCATGGGATGGAGGACATTCTTACCTTTCATTCTCAAAAATCTGGCGATGACATCACCAATGGTATAATTTCGGACGTGCCCCATGTGGATGCGACCTGAAGGATAGGGGAACATCTCCAATACGTAGAACTTGGGCCGGCCGGTATCCTCTCTGACCTTAAAAAGGCCGGCCTCTTCCCACCTCTTCTGCCAGGACTCTTCTATCTCCTGAAAATTATAGGGAATCCCTTTAGCCATTTCCTTGCCTCCAGTTGATCTCAGTTCAAGGAAGCTTGGCCGCCTTAGCCGCCTCTTCGCTCCTTATCTCTTGACGATAAATGGCATCAAGGATTCCATTTACGAAGGCGGCCGAATCCTCACTACCAAATCTTTTGGCCAGCTCCACGGCCTCATTGAGGCTCACCTTGGGAGGAATGTCCGGTCTGAAAAGGAGCTCATAGGTGGCTATCCGGAGGATGTTTCTATCTATAGAGGCCATTCTTTCCAGACGCCAGTTTCGAGAATGCCTCTTAATGGTGGAATCTATTTCTTCCTTTCGGGCCAGGACTCCCCTGACGAGTTCACGGGCAAAATCCTCGGCCTTGGGCCGGATGGCAAAGTTCTCCACATAACTTGAAAAGGCCTCCTCCGGAGATGATCCAGTCATCTCAATCTCATAGAGGACCTGGAGAGCGGTCTCCCTGGCCCTTCTCCTGGCACTCATAGCCTACGAGGGAATTTTCTTCATCAGGTTGGCCATCTCTATGGCCACCATGGCCGCCTCAAAGCCCTTGTTGCCGGCCTTGGTGCCTGCCCGTTCGATGGCCTGCTCGATAGTGTCAGTAGTAAGGATCCCAAAGGCCATGGGAATCTCTGTCTCCAACATCACCTGGGCCACCCCTTTACTGGCCTCAGCGGCTACATAATCAAAGTGAGGAGTGGCTCCTCTGATAATGGCTCCCAGACAGACTATGGCCTGATAGCGGCTGGTCCGAGCCAGTTTTTTAGCCAGAAGGGGAATCTCGAAGGAGCCTGGGACCCAGAAAACATCAATGTCTTCCTCCCTGACTCCATGACGACCAAAGGCGTCCAGGGCCCCGGAGAGAAGTTTTCCAGAGATGAATTCATTGAACCTGGCCACCACTATTGCAAATCGTAGCCCCTGGGCCTGAAAATCTCCCTCAAAGTTCCGATGCCTCATTATACCTCCCTAGCCACCAAGAAAAGTTGCGCCTGCCTTTATACCTTAATTGTGATTCTTAAGCCAAATTCAAATAGAAGGTCTTATCAGTAATCTGAAACCACGCTTAAGAGATGGCCCATCTTCTCCCTTTTGCAGCGTAGATAGCGGATGTTTTCTTTATGAGGGGGGATCTCGATGGGAACCCGCTCTACGACTTCAAGCCCGTAGCCCTCAAGGCCGACTATCTTTCGGGGATTGTTGGTAAGAAGGCGGATCTTCTTTACCCCCAAATCCCTCAAGATTTGGGCCCCAATGCCGTAGTCTCTAAGGTCAGCCTTAAAGCCTAGAGCTTCATTGGCCTCCACCGTATCCTTGCCATGATCCTGAAGGACGTAGGCCTTAAGCTTGTTTATAAGACCGATGCCCCGGCCCTCCTGACGCATATAGAGGAGAATGCCCCGGCCCTCTTCAGCGATCTTTTCCATGGCCCGCCAGAGCTGAGGGCCACAGTCGCAGCGAAGACTCCCAAAGACATCCCCCGTAAGGCATTCAGAGTGGACCCGGACAAGGATAGGCTCCTCGACCTCGATCTCGCCCATGATCAGGGCCACATGGGTGTGAGGATCTATGTCATTGGTATAGGCCACCAGACGCCACTGACCAAAATTATTGGGCAATCTAGTCTCCACCTCCCGGTGGACAAAGCTTTCAGTCCGCAAACGATAGGCGATGAGGTCCTGGATGGTGACGATCTTGAGGCCATGTTCTTGGGCGAACTTTTCCAGATCAGGCAAACGAGCCATGGTTCCGTCGTCTTTCATGATCTCGCAGATAACCCCAGCGGGCTTAAGACCAGCCAGTCGAGCCAGATCTACCGAGGCTTCGGTGTGGCCTGCCCTCACCAAAACCCCACCCTTTCGGGCCTTGATGGGGAAGACATGGCCAGGGGTGACAATATCCTCTGGGCCGGCACTGTCAGCAATGGCCACCTGGATGGTCCGGGCCCGGTCATGGGCCGAAATTCCTGTAGTCACCCCATGACGGGCCTCAATGGAGACGGTAAAGGCCGTCCCGTAGCGGGCGTGATTGCGGGCCGGCATCATCGGAAGCTCTAATTTTTCTACCTGTTCGGGGGTAAGGGTGAGGCAGATGAGGCCCCGGCCGTAGCGGGCCATAAAGTTTATGGCTTCAGGGGTGACCTTTTCGGCGGCCATAACCAGATCGCCTTCGTTCTCCCGGTCTTCATCATCAACAACGATGACAATCTTTCCGGATCGGATGTCTTCGATGGCCTCTTCTATGGTATGAATCGGCATAACCTGCTCCTTATTAGTCTTTAAACCCGTGTTGTCTGAGGAAATCTTCGCTGATTTTCCCTCCTTTCCAAGGAGAGAGGAGTTTTTCAATATATTTACCGATGATGTCCACCTCAATGTTGACCCTTTCTCCGGGGCGGCGTCGGCCCATAGTGGTTAATTGGGCCGTGTGAGGAATAATGGCCAAATTAATAATATTACCAGAGATGGCGTTGACCGTAAGGCTTATACCATCAATGGCAATGGATCCCTTCTCGATCACATATTTTGAAAGACCTTTGGGTAACTCGATCTCATAGAAAAAAAAATCCCCTTTTTGCCTTCGAGAAAGAACCCAGCCGATTCCATCTACGTGTCCGGTGACAATGTGGCCCCCCAGGCGGTCTGAGGCCCGTACGGCCCTTTCTACGTTGACCTGATCGCCGGGACGAAGCTCTCCTAAGGTGGTCCGGGAGAGGGTCTCTGGAGAGACATCAAAGTTGGCCGTTGTCTGGTTGATCTTGATGACGGTAAGGCAGACTCCATTTACGGCAACACTTTCTCCCAGGGCAAGCTCGGAGGCTGGAAAAGGGGGTGAAAGACGCAATTTTAGGCCTGAAGCCCGCCTTTCTAGGTACTCGATCCGACCAAGTCCTTCGACTATTCCGGTAAACATTTATTGGCGTAACCCTTGAAAAATAGTTAAGGATCTATTTTAGCCCAATTTGAAATTTTTGTCTTCTCAAGGACTGTCATCCAGGGATAAATCAGAGAGCCACCGAGCAAAAGAAAAGGTGTATCCCTTAAGAAGAATATCATCTCCCAGGCGCCTTAAACGGAGATCATAGATTCTGGTGGCTTCAGTTACCCGAGGGACGCCCTGACCAGAGACCCCCCCTGGAGCCCTTTGACCACCGATGATCATCGGCCCGTAGTAGAAGGCGATCTCGTCTACCAATCCGGCATCAAAGAAGGAGCCATGGATCCTGGCCCCTCCTTCTACAAGGACAGAGATAATTCCCCTTTGCCTCAAATGGTCAAGGATCTCCGGAAGGTCAAGCCCTTTTTCTCTGCTGCCCTTGACCCTGATTACCTCGGCCCCCTTGGCCCTCAAAGCGGCCTCCTTTTCCGCTGGGGCCTCGGGACCACAGATGATGATCGTCCGGGCCGAAGAGGTGAGATTTAGAATCCGGGCTTCTTGGGGGGTGCGAAGATGGCTGTCCAAGATGATTCGGTGAGGATCCCGACCTTGAGGAAGACGGCAGGTAAGTCTGGGATTATCGGCCAAAATTGTTCCTATACCCACAAGGATAGCATCAAAAATGTTTCGCAGACGGTGGGCATGGCGACGGGTCTCTTGGGTGGTGATCCACTTGGAGTCTCCTGTATGGGTGGCAATGCGACCATCGAGGCTTTGGGCTATCTTGGCTAGGATCCAGGGCCGGCCGCTGGTCACCGACCTGACAAAAAAACGGACGAGTCTAAGACACTCCTCGGCCAAAATTCCGCTCTTTACCTCCAGCCCCTGGGCGCGAAGGAACTCTAGCCCTCCGGCGGCCTTGGGGTTAGGGTCCCGTAGTCCGACAACCACCCTTCTTATACCGGCCTTGAGGATAGCCTGAGTGCAAGGAGGAGTCTTGCCATAATGGTTACATGGCTCAAGGGTCACGTAGATAGTCGCTCCCTGGGCTTCAGGACCAGCTTCCCTCAGGGCATGGATCTCCGCATGTGGCTCTCCCGCCCTCTGGTGATAGCCCCTGCCGATGATCCTTCCTTCCTTGACAACCACAGCTCCTACCGGGGGGTTGGGGCTTGTGCGGCCAAGGCCCCGATGGCCCAGGGAAAGGGCCTTTTTCATAAAAAAGACATCCATATCCATGGCCATCTTTGGTACCAGATCTTTCCCTTATGGCAACGGGGAATCTGAACTATTTTTGGCCGAGGATCCGACTGACCTCGTCAAGGAGCTCGTCAAGGTAGAAAGGTTTTCTGAGGTAGCCATCGGCCTCTTTGATGAGGGGATCCGTGCGGGGATCAAGGTCAAGACCGCTTGAGATGAGAACACTGACCTGGGGAGCCTCTTTCTTTAAACGATGGAAGACTTCTCGTCCGCTAAGAAGGGGCATGTTGATGTCCAGTATAACTAGATCAATCGCCCCTTGCCTCTCAGAGATAATCCTAAGGGCCTCTTGACCATTGCTGGCCAGAAGGACTTTGTGTCCACTGCGTCCAAGGATGGTCGCCAGCATCTCCCGAATAGGTTCCTCATCATCGACTATCAAGATTAGGCCTTGGCTTCCTGCCCTGGGAGGCCTCGGGACCCTTGGGGGCTGATCTGCTTTTTCGTCTCGGGCCTCCTCTACGGGGAGATAGATATGAAAAGTTGTCCCCCGGCCCGGACGACTTACTACCTGACAATGCCCCTGATGTTCATGGATGATGTTGGCCACCATGGCCAACCCCAACCCGGTTCCCCGCCCCTTTTTGGTAGTAAAGAAGGGCTCAAAGATGTGGGCCAGGGTCTCCTCGTCCATCCCGTAGCCACTGTCGGCTACAATGAGATGGACATAACGCCCCGGCCTGATGCCATGGGGGTTTTCCTCGGGGAAATTAACCACGGAGGTGATCAGCGAAAGGGTCCCTCCTTCGGGCATGGCCTCACAGGCATTAAGGCAGAGGTTCATGATCATTTGTTCCATTTGGGTGGGGCTAGCCTTGATGAGATCGATTCCCTCCTGAAGATCAAGCCGGATACGAATCCTTTTATCTACGGTGTGTTTAAGGAGATCAACGACATTTTTGATAGATTGGTTGAGATCAAGGGGCCTTAGATCCCATTTTTTCTGACGAGCAAAGGAAAGGAGCCGCCGGCTCAACTCGGCCCCCCGTTCGGCGGCCCGCTCGATGGTCTCTAGAGCCTTCAGGTCAACAGGATCTAGGCGATGTTTTTCTTTGAGGATAGAGACATGGCCCATGATGGCACAGAGAATATTATTGAAATCATGAGCAATACCGCTGGTGAGAGTTCCGATAGCGGTCATTTTTTCGGCCTCGATCAGCTGACGTTGAGTGGTGTTGAGCTCCTTTATTTTGGATTCCAGGTCAGCATAAAGATCTATATTTTCTAGGGCTACGGAGATATTATTGGCCAAGATCCCCAAAAGACTGGTCTCTTCTTCCGAAAACCCCCGTGGATGATTAAAGAAGACAAGGGCCCCTAAGACTCTGCTTTTGGTCATCAGCCAGAAGATGAGGAAGTTCCTCAGATTAATTTCTTGAGGCAGGTCTCCTAAAGGCCACTGTTCAGGTACTTCGGCGCTAATTGGTTTCCCTTGGCTTTGGGACCAAGCCTCTTCCAGGATCTCAGGGTTGACAGAAATCTTTGTCTCTCTGCCCGACCTACTTTTTAAAAGAAAAGAAAAAGAAGACCTTTGAGTGATTATTCCCCACAACTCGCAATCGGTTAAGCTTTCAATTTCTTCGAGACATTTATTTATTATATGATCTTTATCTAATTTTGAGTGGATGATTATTGTAAGTTTATGTAGCTGATATAGTCTATCTAGATACTTTTTGATCTTTTCATCCCTTTCCTTAAGGGATTCTTTCATGTTCTCTATTGCGTCAAATATTTGACCAAACTCATCATCGTAGAATGGTAGCTCTTTTGGAGAGTAATCTTCTTTTTCTATTTTTTCTATTGCACTTAGAAGATCACTTACTGGCTTAAGGATGCTACTTGTTAAATATTTTGCTATGAAAAGTGCAGATATCAAACTTATTACCAAAATAAGTATTAAATCTCTAACTGTTCTTTTGATGGTCATTATTAGTGATTGTGTTTTCTTGTGTAAATTTACTGATGCTTTATGTATTATATTATGAACATGCCCCGATATATCTTGACCAATATATACTATTTCCTTAAATTCTTCCTTGTCAAATCTTTTCTTTGATATTGCTTCTTTTATTTTTTCTTTGTACTTTTGGAATTCTTTTTCTATATGGTCGATCTTTCTTTTTGTCTTTGGTTCGTGATGGCATCCTTTACATTCAAGTATAATTCCATCTATTTCTTCTAAATCAAAATCGAGCTTACTTTTATCTTCCTTACTGAAGCTTAGTTTGTATAGATTGTTTTGAATGTTTTGAAAATGCATCAGAAGATTTTGACGCAAACTTTCTATCTCATGGATCTTAAGTTGATATCTTAGGTTAGAGGAGAGGAAGAGGAGATTATAGAATGCGGCTCCGATGGCCACGCTAA
>NZ_JBPMLP010000024.1:0-24559 GCF_054026695.1 Thermosulfuriphilus sp. | reverse complement strand
TCAGGTCTCTTAAAGACTACCTCCCCTTTGGCCGGAAGGCCTTGAATATTTCTCATAAAGAGTTTGAGGATAGCCTTTTTGCCCTTCTCGTCTACTAAATCATATACGGAGAGTCCTAAAAGCTTGTTGCGGCCCAGGAGACTGTGAAGATACTGGTTGGCAAAACTTAGGTGACCTGTAGAATCAAGGACCCAGAATCCCTCCTGAGCATTTTCAATAAGCTCTCGATAACGCCGCTCACTGCTTTCCAGACGATGGTAGAGAGAGGCATTTTGGAGAGCTACTGCCGTCTGGGTGGCAAAGAGCTTGAGGAATTCAGCATCTATTTTGGCCAACGGCGACCGGGATCTTTCCCGATCACCTACCACTACCGCTAAGGTCTTCCCCTCAACGGCCAGAGGGACAAGAATAAAGGCCTGGGGACGGAAATGACGCAGGAGGGGATTACTCCGATTAAGTGATTCCCTTTCTGGATCGTTGATGAGGATGGGCCGTCTTTCCCGAGCGGCCCGGGCAATGATATTATCCTTTTTGTTAAGTGGCACCCGATAGTAACGGAAACCCTGGATAACCTCCTTTTCCACCCCAATAGCGTGGACCAACTGAAGAGAAGCTTTGGACTCATCAACCATAAAGATCCCGGCCCGTTTAAGCCCTACGACCCTGGTCAACTCAGTGAGAATCCGATCTAGAAGCTTCTCCATATCTAAGGTGGAGAGGATGGTCGTGCCCGCTTTCTGGAGGGAAAGAAGTTGATCAATCTTGGCCTTTAGGGCCAGATTAAGCTGATGGACTTCGTCATATTTCTCTTTGAGGATCTCTTTGTCTCGTTCAAGCTCTGCGATACTTTCTTCAACCACCTTCCAGGGAGCAAAGACGCGATTAAAAATATCCTTAAAGAGGCTCCTTTTCTGCCAGGCCAAGTGGTACTCGCAACAGTCATCCCCCCGAAAAAAACACTTCGTCTCCGTAATGTTGGCCGGAGGCATTCCCCAGATAAGAGGGATAGCGCTATAGACCCCTTTGTTCATCAGGCAGAAGTCTACCGAAAGGGGAATATGTTTCGCCCAATGGAGCTGCATAATGGCCCGGTTCTTGCTGGTCTCGACCAATTTGATGACTTTGTTGCGGTTAAAGCGGTCATTTACGGCCTGGACTCTCTTAAGGGCGATAACTGGATCCCGGAGGGCAAAGAGGATGATTTTTTGGATATAACCCAGTTTCTGGCGTCTGACAGACTCAAAGCCGATCTTAAAGGCCACCAAATCATCGTTGGTAATTTTACGGGCGTTCTGGTACATCTTGATTAGAAGGGATGAAGAGACCCAGTTGTTAGGGTCAGAAAGAAAGGCCAGAGGATCAGGGATGCCTTCAATCTCCGGCCCTAGCCCCTCAAGGAGCTCGTGCAACCGATCAGGATGTTCTTCGCGGATGTAATCAATAATGGCTAAGGTATTGAGACAACTATTGTGTTTTTCGATAAACACCAGACCACCCGGAGAAAGGTTTATCTATTAGCATGGTTAACTAAAAGACCTCTGTCAAGTACTACTCCGTTGACGGGCAACCTGACAGAGGCTATCTTCCCTTCAGCCTGAAGGAGGTGGAAGCATGACCGAGATCAAAAGTGCCCTGGAAATAGCCCTTGAGAAGGCCGAAAGACTGGGGAAGGCCTCAAAAGAGGAGATCTCTCGTCTTGAGGCCTTAGAGCGGGGGCGTCGGCTGGCGGCCCGTTTCCTCAAAGAAAAGGACCTCTCCTTAGAAGAAGAGCTAAAGGGAATCCCCAACCAAGAACTCCACCACCTTCTCCAGGGATTAGAAGAAGTCTTTGTCCGGAATATAGTCCTTCCTCGAGATGAGGATGCCCTTCGGGAAAGCATTGAGCGAGCCCTGGAAGGGATAAAGATCCTTAAGGGCAGAGGCCCCCAGATCATCCGTATCCTCCAGGAGATCGAAAGACTCCTTCTGACCTATCTTCAGATGAAAAACGACCTCTACGACCGTTTCCGGCAACAGTTCCAGGCCAACATGGCTGGTCTGGAACAGGCCATGGCCCAACAATATGGCCTCGGCGGCCGGATTGAGCCAGAATCCCTACCCCAGTTCCATGAAGAATGGCAAAAGGTAGAAGGCGACTTAAGGGAACGCTTTGAACAACAGCTCAAGCAACTCAAGGCGGCCTTGCTGAGCCTATAGGCCATGGCCTTAGAAGAAAAGATTGGCCGTATCCTTGAGGCTGTAGCCAAGGGAGAGCTTTCACCAAGTGAGGCCTTAAAAAGTCTAAGGGGTCTCCCTTATCAAGACCTCGGCTTTGCCAAGATAGACCATCACCGCGAGCTGAGAAAGGGATTCCCAGAGGTGATCTATGGGGCCGGAAAGACGGCCGAACAGATCATCGAAATCGCCCAAGAAATCATCTCTCAAGGCTCTCCACTTCTTATTACCCGTCTTAACCCCCAAACAGCCCAAAAGGTCCTATTGGCTCTTCCAGAACTCAACTATTATCCATTGGCTAGGATCATCTCCTACGGAGAAAAAGAACCCACAAAGGGCCACATTGCTATAGTTACTGCCGGAACAGCCGATCTGCCCGTAGCGGAAGAAGCCCGGATCTGTGCCCAGGCCATGGGTAACCGGACTTCCCACCATTATGATGTCGGCGTAGCCGGCATCCACCGCCTCTTTGAACAGCTGCCCGAACTCTGTAAGGCTAAGGTGGTTATCGTGGTGGCGGGGATGGAAGGGGCCTTGGCCTCAGTAGTTGCCGGAATGATAAAGGCCCCGGTGATCGCCGTCCCTACTAGTACCGGCTACGGGGCCAGCCTGGGTGGACTAGCGGCCCTTTTAACCATGCTTAACTCCTGTGCTCCAGGAGTGGCCGTAGTTAATATCGACAATGGCTATGGAGCCGCCTGTGTTGCCAGTTTAATAAACCAGGGTTAGACGGCCTCCTGAAGTTTGGCCCCTTCCAGGCGACGACTGGCCTCCTCCAGCCCCATAATCCCCTTGGCTACTGCATAGGCAACGTAAGAATAAACCCGAGGATCATAGCCTTCTGGCCGGGGGAAAAGCCCCTTGGCCCGTAAACGAGCTAACTTTGCCCGACGTCGACGGCGACGCTCGATCTCCCTTTTGCGTTCGATCTTCTTATGCCTAGCCATCTCGTCCTCCTCGTTGACTAAAGAACTCAAAGCGAATTACAAGGCTTTCAAGCTATAAAAGGAAAGATTGAGAAAGTCAACTAGGGTCGTTCCTCTTACGGATCAGATCTCTTAAAAAGGCTACCACCTTCTGAACCTGGGCTTCTGTGGCCTCCAAAGATCCGGAATTATCAATGACCAAATCAGCCCGACGACATTTTTCTTCTGTGGACATCTGAAGCCTCAACCAGCCCCTGGCCTCTTCATTGGAGATAGCGTAACGCCGGCTGAGCCGCTCTATGAGAATCTCCTCTGGCACCCAGATGGCAACAGTAAGATCAAAAAGCTCCTCCCAAGAAGCCTCAAAGAGGAGGGGGACCTCTACAACAACAATGGTTCCCTTAGGGAGATGGGCAAAGACCCTAAGAAGCTTCTCTTTAACCAGGGGGTGAATAATGGCCTCTAGGGACTCCTTAAGGCGACGGTCCCGAGAAATAATCTCCCAGATAAGGCGACGGTTGAGCTCTCCTTCAGCGGTAAGGATATCCGGACCAAATAGGGCAACAATTTTTTCAAAAGCTGGCCGACCACAAGAAGTTATCTCTCGGACAAGCTGGTCACAAGAAAGGATCTTAAGCCCTTCCTTCTGAAAGAGCTCAAGGACCGTGGTCTTCCCCGAGGCCTGGGCTCCAGTGAGGCCGACTTTAAGCATCTAATTCTTCCTCCAGACAGGCCAGAAGCTGAGCCATATCTTGGGGAAGAGGAGCCTCAAAAGAAAGAAGTTTCTTTGTGCCGGGGTGGACAAAAGAGAGCCTGAAGGCGTGAAGCATCTGGCGTTTGGCCTTCGGCCCTACAGGCCGGCAGCCACCATAGAGAGGATCCCCCACAATAGGATGGCCAATAGCCGAAAGGTGAACCCTTATCTGGTGGGTTCTTCCAGTAAGGGGCCGGGCCTCAATAAGGGCCGCTTTTCGAAAGACCTTCAAGAGACGCCAGAGGGTCAGGGCCTGCCGACAGACCCGACACTGGATGGACATCTTCTTTCGATAAACGGGATGACGGCCAACAGGCAGATCAATCCGGCCCTCCCTCGCCTCCGGACACCCGTGGACAATGGCCAGATAGAGCTTCTGAACACGTGACTCCTTAAACTGCCTCCCTAGTAAGATGTGAGTGGTATCGTTCTTGGCAACCACCATCAGGCCTGAGGTATCTTTGTCAAGCCGATGGACTATACCTGGCCTAATCTCACCCCCGATCCCCGAAAGACCTTTTAGTCTCTTTAAAAGCCCATGGACCAAGGTGCCCTGCCAATGGCCGGCGGCGGGATGGACCACTACCCCAGCTGGCTTGTTGATAACTGCTAGGTCATCGTCTTCATAGAGTACTTCAAAAGGGACATCTTGCGGATGGAGTTCTGGGGGCTCTGGTGGAGGAAGATCTACTAAGATCTCCTCACCAGGACGCACCCGATGACTGGGCTTGGCCCTCTGACCATTAAGGCTAATGTGTCCTCTCTCCAGGGCCTTTTTTACCTGCGAGCGGGTAAGAGCTAACTTTTCGGCCAAGTAGGCATCAAGGCGTCGGCCGGCTTCGAACTCTTCGACCACAAGGCGCTTTTTAAGCTGAGGCAACCTCTTTTAAAGACTCCGCCTTAGGTTGAGCAAAGATAATCCTGCCCGCTGGTGTCTGGAGGACACTGGTGACTACGGTCTCTACCTCTTGCCCAATAAGCCGACGGCCATTCTCTACGACCACCATGGTGCCGTCTTCAAGATAGGCCACGCCCTGATTGGGCTCCTTGCCTTCTTTGAGGATTACAACCTTAAGGGCCTCACCAGGAATGAGAACCGGCTTTAGGGCATTGGCCAGCTCGTTGACGTTCATGACAGCCACTCCCTGGAGACGAGCTACCTTATTGAGATTAAAATCCGTAGTGATCAACTTGGCCTGAAAATCCTTGGCTAAGGCCACAAGTTTGGCATCGGTCTCCTGGATCTGGGGATAGTCTTGATCTACTATCCGAACCTCAACCAGATCACCTTCCTGAAGGCGCTCCAGAAGCTCAAGTCCCCGACGCCCCCGAGCCCGCTTGATCGGATCTGTAGAGTCTGCAATGTGCTGGAGCTCCTCAAGGACAAAACGGGGAATAATTAAAGGACCATCAATAAAGCCTGTGGCACAGATATCGTAGAGCCGACCATCTATAATAGCACTGGTATCAACTACCTTGGGGCATTCTCTTTTGGGAATATGACGGGAGAGATAAGAAATAGCATTAGCTACAGTAGATGAACCCGGAGCCGTCCAACCGACTTCTTCGATCTTCTTTTGCCCGAGAACCAGGCCCAGATAACCAAAAAAAACACTCAACATTACATAAAGTAAGGTTCCAACGATGCCGGAATTAAGCCCCTCAAAGACGAAACTAAGAAGCCTTGCCAAAACCAGCCCTACAAAAAGCCCCACCGTCCCGCCAATAATAAGCTTAAGGGGAACCCGCCGGACGAGACGTTCAATAAGGATGGCCAATCCGGCCACAGAACTACCCACCAAGGTCCCCAGCCAAGGCAACCAGACATGATCCTTGGCCTGAGGCATCTGTTGAAAGACAAAGTAGCCCGAGACGGAACAGATGAGAATTAAGAGAAAGCGGAGAATATTCTTGGCCAAATTCCTTTTAACCTCCCTCAGAGACGTTCTCAGGACAGGTATCGGCAAAAATGGCCTCTATCTCCCGTTCTACCTCATCCTCTTCAGTATTCTTGGCAATGGAAAGCTCCTTTACCAGGAGACTTTTGGCCGTATCGAGCATCTTCCTCTCTCCAAAAGAAAGGGGTTTGTCTGCCTTTAGAATATAAAGATCTCTCAACACCTGGGCCACCTCGAAAATACTTCCAGTCTTGATCTTTTCCATGTATTCCCGATAACGTCGGTTCCAAGTCTGAGTATTGATACTGACATCGCGCTGCCTCAGGACATCATAGACCCGGGCTACCTCCTCATCGGAGATAATCGTCCTCAGACCCACCCTATCGGCGCTGGCTTTGGGAATCATGATGGTCATGTTGGTGCTCAGGATACGCATAATGTAAAAGGTCTGTTCAACCCCGCCGACAACTTTTTGTTCTATAGATTCAATTACCCCTACTCCATGCGCAGGATAAACGGCTAAATCCCCCACATTAAACATGACCATATTCCTCCCAAATAAGGCACTAAATTGGGTAGATAATAACACGTTTTTTGCCCAAAGGAAACCTTGACCAGGCAGGAGGCCATCGGTATAAAACTACATCGCTTCTTAAACTAGGTGAACAGTGACCGAAGAAAAAGTCCATAATATGACCTTAGAGGTCCTGGTAAGCATTAGAGATGAGATCCGTCGTCTCCGCCAGGAGATCAAAGACCTTAAGAAGGAACTTCTCGAATTCAAGGACGATACCAATCACCGTTTTCAAGATGTAGGAGAAGAGCTAGACCTCATAGAGACCAGGTTGGAAAGATGTCTGGCCATCACTGATGAGTTAGAGACCCTTAAAAAGGCCATTAAGAGTCCTTAGACTCACTATGGACGAAATAGCCCGGCGTTTAGAGATCATCAAGGAAAGGATCGCCACCGCTGCCCTAAGAGTCGGACGTGATCCCCAAGAAATCAAGCTACTGGCTGCCAGCAAAACTGTCCCTCCGGAAAGAATCCGCCAAGCGGCCCTAGCAGGGATTCGTCTCTTTGGGGAAAACTACGTCCAAGAGGCCCAAAAAAAAATCTCTAAACTTAAAGATCTGAATCTCACCTGGCACCTTATTGGCCACCTTCAGAAGAACAAGGCCAAACAGGCCGTAAAGCTCTTTGACCTTATAGAGACTCTTGATTCTCTTCCTTTAGCCCACGAGCTCAACCGTCGGGCCCAAAGTCTTGGTCGGATAATCCCGGTCCTGGTAGAGGTAAACATAGGCGGAGAAGAAACGAAAGCCGGCCTTTTACCAAAGAAGGTCCTTGAGTTTTTATATGAAGTGGCAGAACTTAAAAATATCTCCGTCTGCGGACTGATGATCATTCCTCCTTTCAGATCCGACCCCGAAGAGGTCAGGCCCTTTTTTAGACGGCTAAAAGAACTTGCCGAAGAGATCAAAAGGGCCGCTATCCCTGGGATAGAAATTAAAGAGCTCTCTATGGGAATGAGCCACGATTTTGAGGTGGCCATAGAAGAAGGGGCAACCATTGTCCGCCTAGGAACGGCCATTTTTGGCCCTAGACCTCCTCGGCCTTGATCCTCTCCCAGACGGCATCCATCTCCTTCAAGGAAACCTGGCGTAGATCCTCTCCGCGGCTCCTGAAGATTTTTTCCATAAGAATAAAACGCCGCCTAAACCTCTCTACGGTCTCTCTTAAGGCCTCCTCAGGATTTATTCCCAGATGTCTTGAAAGATTGACCAAGGTAAAGAGCAGATCGCCCATTTCCGCAGAAATAAGGCCTTTGTCGCCCTGAGAAAAAGCCTCTTTTAGTTCTCCGAGTTCTTCCTCAACCTTACTCCAGAGATCCTCAGCCCTGGACCAATCAAAACCCACCCGGCTAGCCCGCTCTCCCAGGCGATAGGCTTTCTGGAGTGCCGGAAGACTCCGAGGCAAGTTACCCAGCACTGAAGCTTGCTTATTTTCATCTCTCCTGGCCTCGACCTCTTTTATCCGCTGCCAGTTCTCAATGACCTCCTGGGGATTTTGAAGCCTCTGATCTCCAAATACATGGGGATGACGTCTGATCATCTTAGAGGCTGTCTGCTCAAGCAGACCGGAGAGGGAGAAACGTCCTTCCTCCTCATACAAAAAGGCCACGAAAATGATCAAAAATAGCAAATCCCCCAGCTCTTCGGCTATATGGAAGGGGTTGTCCTCATCGATGGCCTCAACCGCCTCATAGGCCTCCTCAAGGAGATACTTCTTAAGGGAAGACGGGGTCTGCTGTCGATCCCATGGACATCCATCAGGGGCCCGCAAGCGGCGAACTATATCAACTAGGGATTCGAACTTTCCGCCAATTGATCCTGATGAACCCATAGAAGACCTCCCTCACCAAAAACTTTTAAGCCCCAAAGATATCCCAGAAGAGGCCTCTAGGCTAGTTTAAGGCCCCCTTGCTCCAGGACGGCAAAGAGGTAAATTCTAGCCTCAAAAATACCCTACCCCTTAAGATCCGGATCTTAAGGCAGGGGGAGTTTTGCGCTTTTTAAATGATGTGGGAAATAAAACGTCTTAATCCACTCAAGACTTGGTGGCATAAAGCCAAAGGGGAATTCGGCCTCCTTGGAACGCGGGGTACTTCAGCTTGGCTGATTTTGGCTTTGCTTGAATCTGACCTGAAGAGGCCAGTTCTGGTCGTCTTAGCTGACCAGGATGAGGCCCGGAAGGCGGCCAGGGATCTGGCCTTCTTTATGGAGGCCCCGGTGTTTTTCTTTCCCACCTACGACGCCCCTCCCTTTACCAGCCTACTTCCTGAGCCAGAGAGTGCTGCTGGCCGAGTGGCCACCCTTTATCAGCTTAAAAGGGGGCCTCGGGCCCCAATAGTAGTCGTCCCAGTGGCAGCCCTGCTCCGCCGAACCATCCCTTGGGAGACCCTTTCGCAGGCCATGGAGTATCTTCTTCCCCAGGAAGAGATCCCTCGAGAGCCCTTTCTTCGGAGGCTTATTGAAGGTGGCTATCAACAGGTAGGGCTAGTCCAGGGGAGAGGGGAGGTCAGTGTTCGCGGTGGAGTGATAGATCTCTTTCCTCCCCAATATCCGGAGCCGATCCGCCTTGACTTCTGGGGAGACATCCTGGAGTCCATCCGCCTCTTTGACCCGATCTCTCAACGCTCCCTAGAGTCTCTCGAAGAGGCGGTCATTCTGCCCGCTTCAGAACTTTTTGCCCCGGATGAGATCATCAAAGAGGCCGAGGCTAGGGTAGTCAGCCGGGGCGAGAAGTTCGGGGCCTCCAGCCAAAGGATCTATCAGCTCCTCGATAATCTTTCGGCCAAAAGGTTTCTCGAGACTCCGGAACATTACCTTCCCCTTCTTTATTCCAAGCCAGAGACTATCTTTGATTATCTAGCCCCTGAGACGGTCTTCATTCTCTATGATCCTCCAGCCATAGAACAGGCTTTAAAGGACGAGGCAGAAAGGATAAGGGCCTTTGCCCAAAGGGCCAAAGAAGATCTGTTGGTAGAGGCCTTCGAAAGTTTCGTTTGCCCCGAGGAATTTTGGCGGAAAGTCAAGGCCCGCCCAAGGCTTAAATTCTCATCCTTCAGACAAGAAGGAGACCAAGCCCTTGAGCTCGATATCAAAGATCTTTCCGATCTCACTCTAAAACTTAAGGCCCAGGCTAAAGGATCCCTAGAGATCCTGCGCCAGGAGATAGCCCACTGGATAGAAGACGGCGAGCGGGTCATCCTAGCCAGCCCTACCGAGAGGACAGCCGAAAGACTCAAGGGGCTCCTAGAGAGTGAAGCCCTCGGTGAGGTCAGCATTCCTATAGCTCCGGCCCCATTGAAGCTGAAGGCCAAGCCAGGGGTAGAGATTGTTGCTGGAGGGCTCAGCCGTGGATTTTATTGGCCAGAGTTGGCCTTGGTGATCATTTCCGAAGAGGAAATCCTGGGCATCAGACAGCGACCTTTGCCCCGAAGAAGTGCCCGCGAACGGCTTCTTGAGGAACTTAAACTCGAGGAACTTCACCCTGGAGATCTGGTTGTCCACCGAGATCATGGCATCGGTCGCTATGAAGGTCTTATCCAGCTAGATTTAAATGGAATACCGGGAGAGTTCCTTCTCATTTCCTACCGGGACGTAGACAAACTCTACCTTCCGGTTGACCGTCTCTCCTTGGTTCAGAAATACATCGGAGTTGAGGGGCACGAACCCCAACTTGACCGGCTTGGAGGCAAGACTTGGCAGGCTACCAAAAAGAAGGTGTCCCGGGCTATTGCCGAGGTAGCCCAGGAGCTCTTGGAGTTATATGCGGCCCGCAAAATCAAAAAAGGACATGCCTTTGCCCCTCCTTCAGCGGTCTTCAGGGAATTCGAAGCCTCTTTCCCCTATGAAGAGACCCCTGATCAAGCCGCGGCCATCGATGAAGTCCTCTCTGATATGCAAAGCGAACGGCCCATGGACCGACTCGTCTGTGGAGATGCGGGCTATGGCAAGACCGAGGTTGCTCTGAGAGCCACCATGTTAGCTGTCTCAGGTGGAAGACAGGTAGCGATCTTGGTGCCCACGACTCTGCTTGCCGAGCAACATTTTCGGACCTTCTCCAGCCGTCTTGGTCCCTTTGGTGTGCGGGTGGCAGGCCTGTCCAGACTAAAATCTCCCAAAGAACAGCGTAAGATATTGGCTGATCTTAAAGCCGGAGTCATCGACGTCATTATTGGCACCCATCGTCTACTCCAAGCCGATGTGGGCTTTAAGGATCTGGGTCTGATCATCATTGATGAAGAGCACCGCTTTGGCGTTCGTCATAAAGAACGCCTAAAGAAACTCAAAAGCACCGTGGACGTCCTCACCCTGACCGCCACCCCGATTCCTAGAACCCTTCAGCTATCCCTACTCGGTGTCAGGGATCTCTCGGTGATCAACACTCCCCCAGGGGGACGACTGCCGGTCAAGACCTACATCGCCAAGTTCGAGGAACCCATCGTCAGAGAGGCCATCCGGAGGGAGATCCGTCGGGGAGGGCAGGTATTTTTTGTCCACAACCGCATCAAAGGGATCCACTCCCTGGCAGATTATTTGCGGCGGCTTGTCCCGGAGGCCCGGATCGAGGTGGCCCATGGACAGATGCCCTCTGAAGAACTTGAGCGGATTATGATCCGCTTTTTGCGTCATGAAATCGACGTTTTGGTCTCGACAACCATTATCGAAAGTGGCCTTGATATTCCCAACGCCAATACCATCATTATCAATCGGGCCGATCGATTGGGATTAGCCGAGATCTACCAGCTTCGCGGTCGGGTAGGTAGATCTAGCGATCAAGCCTATTGTTACCTTCTTGTCCCCTCTTTAAACGATCTCTCAGAGGAGGCCCGAAAAAGGCTACGGGCCCTTATGGACTTCAGCGAACTAGGGGCCGGGTTCAAACTTGCCCTCTCAGATCTCCAGATCCGAGGGGCCGGGAACCTTTTGGGGACTTCCCAGTCGGGCCACATCGCAGCCGTAGGCTACGATCTTTACCTAGAAATCCTTCAAAGGACCGTCGAAGAACTTAAGGGTAAGGCTCCAGAGGAGGATTTTGAACCCGAAGTCAATTTCAGACTTCCAGCCTTCATTCCCCAAAACTACATCACCGAGGTGGAACAAAGACTTCTTATTTATCGCCGCCTAGCCCTTTGTCGCGATGAGAACAGAGTCTCAGAGCTAGAAGAAGAGCTTGAGGATCGCTACGGACCACTTCCTGAAGAGGTCAGAAATCTCTTCCGCCTTCAGCGCCTCAAGCTCCATCTGCGGCGTCTTAAGGTCAAAAGACTTGACCGCACCGACCATCAGGTGGTCTTATCCGTGGATCAGGAAACTAAGATCGATCCGGAGACAGTCCTTTATTTGGCCAAGAGGCGCAAAGGGGTCCGTTTGAGCCCGGAAGGCCGGCTCTTTGTCCGGCTCCCTGGCCGGGAACCATTCGAGGAAACCATCTCTATCTTGGAAGAACTTGAGCATAAAGGGTGAAAATGTTAGGGCTAAAAGAAATGCTGAATCAAAGGGCCATATTTCTCCTTCTAGAATGGTTGATCGTCTTTTCTCTACTTCCAAGTCCTGTCCGGGCTAAGGTAGTTGACCGGGTGGTGGCCGTAGTCAACGACCAGGTAATTACCCTATCGGAGGTGGATCAAGCGGCAGCTCCCTATTTTCAGAAATACCTTTCTGGTGTCACTGATCCCACCGAAAAAGAGGCCATCATCAACAAAATCCGTCATGAAGTCCTCCAGCAATTAATTGACGACGAGCTCACCAAAGAAGAGGCTAAACGCTTAGGGGTAGAAGTCTCCCCTGAGGAGATTGACTCCGCTCTGGAGAACATGGCCAAACAAAATGGCCTCACTCTTCAGGAGTTTCTGGATCGTCTGAAGGCCGAGGGCATTGACCTTGAAGAGTACCGCCAACGCCTAGCAGATCAGATAAGACGGATAAAGCTGGTCAATATTCAGGTAAAGGGACGAATCGTAGTCACCGATGAAGAGATTAAAGAATATTGGGAAAAACACTATTTAAGCCAAGGCAAACGTTATTATCTCCAGCAGATTGGTTTTATAGTCAAAGATCCTTCTGAGGAGAAAGCCAAGATGACCAAGGCCCAGGCGGCCCTGGAGGAACTTAAAAAAGGGATCCCCTTTGAAGAGGTGGCCAGAAAGTATTCCGAACTCCCTACGGCCAAAGACGGGGGGAACCTCGGTTATTTTGACCTTGAGGAACTCTCTCCAGAGATGCGTCAGATGGTTAAAAAGTTGAAGCCTGGGGCCTATTCCGGCATTGTTCGAGGAGATGGAATCATCCAGATAATCAAGGTCAAGGCCATCGATCAGGAGGTCAAGAGGCCTCTTGACTCTGTCAAGGGGGAGATCAGGCAGAGACTTTATCAAGAAAAGGTTGACCAACGTTTCAAACAATGGCTTAAAGAGCTACGAAGTCAATCCTATATAGAGGTCCTCCTCTGATGACCAAGGAAACATTTGGTGAATATCTCCGAAGAGAAAGAGAACTCAGGGGAATAAGCCTTGAGACCATCGCTGAGGAAACCAAAATTTCTGTCTCTATCCTGGCCGCAATAGAGGCCGAAGACTGGAAAAAACTGCCGGCCCAAGTCTTTGTGCGCGGTTTTATCCGCAATTATGCCCAGGTGATAGGCCTTGATCCCAATGAGGTCATCTTGCGGTATGAGACCATGGCTAACCCTCCTAAAGAAGAAGAGGAGGAGGACTATATTGTCCAGGTCTCAGGCAGTGGTGAGGAAGAACAGATCTCGCTGGGGGCAAAATCCAAAAAGTGGCTTTGGGTCCTGGCCTTGGTAGTCATTCTGGCTGTAGCTGTAGCCTTTGGCCTTAAGCTTTGGCAGAGCAAAAAGATGGAAGCCATTGTTCCGGAGGCTACCTCCTCTCAGATCCCCCAAGATTTTGAGACCGGCATGATCAACCAACCTCCCCCCGGCCTCGTAGACCCTCCTCAGGAGCTCTTAAACCTTCCAGAGATAGGACTTCCCCTGATCAAGGAACTCAACGTACCTGAATTTAAGGCGTGTAATCCGGAAGGTGTGACCGGAGTAAGTTGTCAGGTCTCTGATGCATCAGATCAGTAGGGCCCTGGTACTCAGTGGTGGAGACTTTGGCGAAAGCGACCGGATCATCACTCTCTTCACCCATCGTTTTGGTAAAATCACCGTTATCGCCAAAGGGGCAAAACGGAGCCAGAGACGTTTTGTAAATACCCTTGAGGCCCCGGGGCTAATCCGAGCCATCCTAAGGCGAGGGCGAGGGAGTCTCCCTCTGCTTGAGTCCGCCGATCTTCTGGATCCCTACCCCCACATTCGCCAAGACTATCGAGCCTATATCTTGGCCTCTGTCTGGCTGGATACAACGGAGAGACTCCTTAAGCCAGCTATGAGGGAGCCAGCCTTCTTTGAACTCCTAACTTTAACTTTAGCTGGTCTAAACCGAGGCCTAAACCCCTTGGGGCTTCACCTTTTTTTCCTCCTCAAAGGATTGTTTCTCGCCGGATTCGGACCAGATCTTTTTAGTTGCAGACGTTGCCGAGAAAATCTTGCTGGAGAAAAGGTCTATTTTTGCCCCGAAGAATCTGGGTTTATCTGTCGGTTTTGCCACTTTGGGGGCAATCTTCAACCGGTATCCCCTTCCCTTCTGATCCGTCTTCGTCACCTCGCCACCTCTTCCCTCTGGCAGGCAGAGATATTAAACTTGGAATTTCCCCAAGTACCCCAGGGGATAAGAATTCTGGAGAGGCTCCTTTTCGGTGTCCTCGGAGAACGACCAGCAGCCTTTAAAGTTTATCGCGAAATTTGCGGAGAAGAATTAATAGACAAAGGAGACAGGCTTCCCAAGCCTTAAAAGACAAGGAGTAGCCATGTCTGATGAAGATCGTCTCAACCAGTATGTTCTAAATGGTCTTCACGCCAGGGAGTGCTGGCGGCTTTTCCGGATTATTGCTGAATTTGTCGATGGATTTGAAATCTTGCCTCATTACTATCCGGCAGTGACCCTTTTTGGATCTACAAGGGTTGAACCAGGGCATCCCTATTATGAAAAGGCTCAGGAAGTGGCCAGGCTTCTGGTCAAGGAGGGCTTCTCAGTAATGACTGGTGGGGGCCCGGGGATTATGGAGGCTGCCAATAAGGGAGCCGCTGAGGCCGGGGGAAACAGTATTGGCCTCAATATCAAACTTCCCCTCGAACAAAAACCCAATCCCTATTCCAATATAAAACTGGAGTTTCGTTACTTTTTTGTCCGCAAGGTGATGATGGTCAAGTACGCCGTAGCCTTTGTTTGCTTCCCCGGGGGTTTTGGGACTATGGACGAGCTCTTTGAGGCTGTTACCTTGGTCCAGACCCATAAGATCCGGCCGGTACCAGTGGTAATCGTGGGCCGCGAATACTGGGCTGGACTTTTCGAATGGCTGCGCCAACGGGTCCTAGAGGAAGGAATGATCTCCTCGGAAGACATGGACATTGTTCAGCTTCTCGATGAGCCTGAAGATATTGTCCGCTTTATCAAAAACCGAGCTATTCTAAAAACTGACCACTATTTAAGGAGAGAGGTTTGGGGCTAAGAAGACCCTAAGGGTAAGGTCTCAATTTTTCCGTCCTCGGGGAGCATTTCCTCCGAAATGACTACCTCTATCCGTCCCTGGTATTCTTCTTCTAAACTCAGGAGTTCTCTTCTTTTGCGGTTGAGTAGATAAAAAGCCACCTCTGGAGGAACAACGAGTCTGAAGAGGGCCGGTCCTTCAGCGGCCATCTGGGCCCGCAGACGTCTGAGGTGCGAAAGGACCAGGGTCTCTACGGTGCGGATCATCCCCTCTCCTCGGCAATAAGGACATATTCGGTGGCTTCCCCAGGCAATAGGGGCCTTGAGCTTCTGACGAGCCAACTCCAGGACCCCAAACTTGGAGATCCTGGTCATGTCCACTTTAGCTCGATCTTTTTTAAGGCTCTCCCTTAAGCGCCGCTCCACCTCCTGTCGGTGCCGTGGGTCCCTCATGTCGATAAAATCAATGACTATTAACCCCCCTAGGTCCCTTAGGCGTAGCTGGCGGGCGATCTCGGCTGCAGCCTCAAGATTCGTTCGAAAAGAAACCTCCTCCAGGTTGTCACCCTGAACATTTTTACCGGAGTTGACATCAATGGCCACCAAGGCCTCCGTAGGCTCTATAATTAGGGTCCCCCCCGAAGGAAGCTCCACCTTGGGCTGATAGATACTTTCAATCTGCTCCTCGAGATTATAGAGGCTAAAGATGGGTCGCCTTTCCCGAAAAAGATGAACAACTTTGGTCTGCCGAGGAGAGATCACCTTAAGAAAATCCTTTATCTTCCGGTAGGCCTCCTTGGAGTCCACCAGGATCTCGGATACCTCGCCGGTGAGGTGATCCCTTAGAAAGCGAATGATGACGTCTTGATCTTTATAAAGAATGGCCGGAGGCTCAATACTTGAGGCCTGACGTTTGATCTCTCGCCACAGGCGCAAGAGATAGCGAAGATCCTTATGGATCTCTCTCTTGGGAACTCCGGCACTAGCCGTCCGAACAACCACCCCGATGCCCTCAGGCAGTTTAAAGGAGGCAATTATATCCTTTAGCCTCTTTCTTTCGGCCTCGTCTTCTATTTTGCGGGAGATTCCAGTCGAGGGATTGCCGGGCATAAGTACGGTATATCGTCCCGGGATGGCTAAATAGGTGGTCACATTAGCCCCTTTGGTCGGAGTCTCCTCCTTGACGATCTGGACCAAAACCTCTTGGCCCAGCTCCAGGAATTCTGGCAAGCGGCTGCGGCCGTCCTTTCTGACCTTAGCATAACCGTAGTATTCTGGATGAATTTCCTCAAAGGAGAGGTAGGCATTCCGCTGGCTGCCGATGTCTACAAAGACGGCCTGAAGGCTGGGTTCGATGTTAACAATACGCCCTTTATAAATATTGCCCCGGGTATGCTCCCGAACAACCGTTTCCAGATCAAAGGCCTCCAGCCGACCTTCTTCTACCAAGGCCACCCGAATCTCTTCTGGCTGATCGGCATTTATAAGGATGACCTTCTTGGATTGGGCCCGCCGGCCTTCTCTGACCCTGACCATAACTACGCTGCCGCTCGCAGACGCCTCTCGCGGAACTGATTGACCTGATAGATAAATGCTTCCAGACGGGTAATGGTGGTTGTTTCTCTCTGGCCATCATAGGCCAAGGTCAAACAGGGGATGTTTTGGTGATCTTCTTTGAGGCGTTTAAGAAGGGCCGCTGCAATGGCCCCGGGCATACAAGTAAAGGGGATTACGTTGACGATTCCGTGGACTCCTCGAAGGATGTAATCCAGCGATTTGCCAACAGACAGGATGGCCTCCCCCTCGAATTCCGGGCTTACATAAGGGCTGGCCCATTCTACCAGCTCTGAGGCATCTGGCTCAGGTACAGAACGCACCAACCCCTCAACCACCCGCTCGAATCTCTTTTCGTCACTTATCTGGACCTTGTGTTCAATGAGAAGTTTGGCGTAATGACGCCACTGATTGTGTCTTCTGGCCCGACGTTTGGCCGTAAAATTGACATAAAGGATCCACTCCGAGATCGTCGGAGTCCAGACCTCAGCACCCAAGGCCTCCAAGGTCCGAATGATGTTTTCATTGGCAAAATCATTGGCCCGGGTGTATATCTCGCCAACAATGCCTACAACAGGACGCTTGCCTCGGTCTTTGACCGGGATGTGCTCAAAGGCCTCCCTGGCCTCCATAAGCACAGTCACCAGATCCTCCCGCCGCTCCAAGGCCTGACAGATCCTCTCAAGATAGTGCTGATAGCACTGATCAGTCATCCCGGGTACGGTCTCATAGGGACGGATCTCCCGACGCATTTTATCGAGGACATCTACCGCCACTACTCCCTGCCAGGCCAAGCGGGTAAAATCCTTGCCCACCATGCCCATTTCCTCATAAAGAGTGTAGCTCTGATTAGGCGAATAAATAGGTACAGAAGAAAATCCTAACTCATCAAGTACAGCCCGGTGAAGTCGATTATACTGGCCGAAACGGCAGGGACCAGTCCCTGAAGGCATAAAGAAGGCTGCTCGATTAGGATCAAAATCACGCTGGCGAGTCATCTTGATCATGTCTCCGGTAGTCAGAACCGCTGGATAACATTCCTTGCCTGAGGTGTACTGCCGCCCTAACTGAACAGCCTCTTCATCGGAGATGGGCAACACCTGAGCCTCAAGCCCGCAAGCCCTGAAGGCCGCCGCCAGGGAGTGGGAATGATCACACATGTAGGGAATGTAAAGAATGCGACCATCACTCGGTCGTGGCTGAGGCCGCGGGCGCTTTTCCTGGCGCCGTCCAAACCTTGTCTGGCCGATGCTGTCCAGAAAGGCCTCTATCCTGGTGAGGGCCCCGGCATCGGCAGAATGCTCGTCTATCTCCAGTTCTAGGAAAGGCTTGTCGCCCAGGTGATCCTTAAAGAAATGAAGGATGAAGGAATCCGGACCACAAGCAAAGTTGGTGATAAAGACGGGGAAAAGAGCCGGGTGTTGCCGGCAGAACACCGCAGCCGAAAGGATCTTCTGGCCGTAGCGCCAATAAACTTCGGCAATTTCCTCTAGGTCCTGATCAATCTCATCAAGGGGTAGAAAGTCCATCGGAATGGCCTTTATCCCCAAATCGCGTAGTTTCTTGTGGACATAAAGGTTTGAACCTGGATCAAGGGCATTGTAAGGCCGGCCGACAATAACGACTGCCTTCTCCGATGGCTTAAGTCCAGCCAGGATCTCTTGCCCCCTTTCCTTAAGGCGTCTCCAAAAGTCTCTCTGGGCCTCCCAGGCCTTCCGAACGACTTTTTCCATTCGGGCCGGTCTTACCTTGAGCATCTTGGCAAATTGCTTGAAATCTCCCGCCAGGGTCTTTTCGTCGCCGAAATGAAAGACCGGCTGGATGGCCCGAGCCCCATAGGCCGCAAAGTCTATGGCCGCATGGATCGTCCAGGCCAGACTTTGACAATAAGGACAAACATGACCAGAGGGGAGTCTGGGATGACCGGAGGGAAGATCTGCAATCTGAGGGAGAAAGATGTTTTTAACTCCCTGCTCCAGAAGCTCCAAAACATGACCATGGGCAACCTTAATAGGAAAACAGGTCTCGTTGACCATGGCCTCAATGCCCCGGGAGACCAAGCGTTTGGTAGTGGGTCCGGAGACCACCACCCGATAACCAAGCTCCTGAAAGAGGGTAGCAAAAAAGGGCAACCATTCCAGGAAGAAAAGAGTCCGAGGAATACCAACGATCTCCCCGGATATGTCTTCTTTGAGGTAAGAAAGAAGAAGGGCCTCCCGTTCACTGACCAGATCAGGAAGTTCCTGGCCCTCCCGGTGGCGTTTGACTTCATATTTTTCGCAGCGGCCACCATAGAAAAGAGGAGGCCGGCCCTCAATAGAGACCTTTCTGATCTCGCAACAGTTAGGACATCCCTGACACTCAAAGGAAGAGATCTGGTAGGAGACCTGCGAGAGATCAAAGCCCCGAAATCGACTCTTCTCCCAGGTCCGCTCTCTCATGGCCAAAATGGCCGCCCCAATGGCCCCGGTGACCTCATTGTGAGGAGGCACCACTACTTCTTGACCAAGGACGGCCTCAAAGGCAGCCACCACTCCGGGATTAAGAGCCGTAGCCCCCTGATAAAAGACCTTTTTGCCTATGGGCCTCTTTTCAACCACTTTGGTAAGATAATTATAGACAATGGCATAACACAGCCCCGCACAAAGATCCTCTTTAGGGATTCCCCGTTGCTGATAGTGGACCAAGTCACTCTGCATAAAGACCGTACACCTTTCTCCCATCTTTACCGGGGCCTCGCTTTTTAAGGCCAGACGTCCAAAATCTTCAATGGAGATCCCTAGACGAACAGCCTGCTCCTCCAGGAAGGATCCAGTTCCGGCAGCGCAAGCCTTATTCATGGTAAAGTCAACGATTGTCCCCCTTTCAAGACGAATGAACTTGGAGTCTTGGCCTCCAATCTCGATAATGGTATCCACTTGAGGATCTATAGCTGCTGCCGCCGTAGCTTGAGCAGTGATCTCATTCCGGATGACATCAGCCCCTACAAAATCTCCGGTAAGATAGCGCCCTGATCCCGTAGTGCCCACACCACAAATCTCCACCCCTGGAGGCAGATCCTCAGAGATGGCCGCCAGCCCCTCTTTGATGGCCTCCAGGGGACGACCGGAAGAATAGAGATATTTTTTGGCTAAAAGGCGCATATTCTTATCAATTACTACTAATTTGGTAGAAACCGAGCCCACATCAATCCCCAAATAGGCCTCAATGCGTTTGGAGTTTGAAACTCCAGCAGAGGGAGGGGAATAAGAAAGACGTCCTGATTTAGGCGGCCTTAAGGCTGGGAATCTTTTGGTCTTTTCCTTAAGGCCTGAGAGATAATCTTTAAGGGTCTGAGGCCCAGGATAGGCCGTGGCCCAGTTGGCTTCCTCAAGGGCGTGTAAGGCCGCCCCCATGGCCCCCATGGTAGCGAAATGTTCAGGAATGATGAGCTCGCCGTCTTTGAGACCAAATATCTCTACAAAGGCCCTTCTGACCCCATGGTTGGCGGCTACCCCTCCCTGGAAAACCAGAGGGGGTCTGATACGACGCCCCTTAGCAATATTGCTTTTAAGATTGCGGACAATAGCAAAACACAGCCCGGCGATAATCTCGTAATCTGGAACAGCTGCCTGTTGGAGGTGAATCATGTCTGACTTGGCAAAGACTGTGCAACGTCCAGCAATGCGCGGAATAGTCTTGGCCTTTAAGGCTAGTCGGCTGAATTCTTCAATGGAGTAACCTAGACGGGCGGCCTGCTGATCTAAAAAAGCCCCTGTGCCTGCCGCACACATGGTATTTAAAGCAAAGTCTTCAATATAGAAGCGTCCGTCGGGGCCGTGGCCAACAAAGATGAGCTTAGAATCCTCCCCACCAATATCGACAATTGTTCGGGCCTCAGGATGAAAAAATTCCACCCCTTTGGTGTGGCAGATGACCTCGTTTATGAAGTTGACCCCCAAAAGGCGGGCCAGGAATTTGCCGGCAGTTCCGGTACAGGTAAGGGTATAAGTCTGTTCTCCTAGGGTCTCTTCCATCTCTTTTAACATGGCGTAGGCGGTCTGGATGGGCTGACCATGGGTGCGGCGATAGTCCTCAAAGAGGATCTGGGCCTGATCATCAAGGACAATGATCTTCGCCCCCCCAGAGCCGACATCAAGACCGATGTGAAGATTCCCCATATTCTCCTCCTGCAGAGATCCAGATTAGTAAGATTCTTTAACCTAAAAGCCAAGGCAGGGAAAGGTTTTAGAGGGCAGGAGCTTTCTTCTCCTTGACCGGTGGCTCCTCCGGAGTATCATTTTTTTAATGAGTTATGTCTTTGGGCCAGTAAAATCAAGGCGTCTAGGGCTCTCTTTGGGGCTTGATCTGGTTCCTTCCAAGGTTTGCTCCTTTGATTGCCTCTACTGTGAGGTGGGCCGGACCAGTACGCTTACCTGCAAAAGATCCCCTTATATCTCCAAAGAAGACATCCTCAAGGAACTAAAAGAGGCCCTTAAAGACCTAGGTGACTATGATGTCATCACCTTTACCGGCTCTGGTGAGCCAACCCTTAATACCGAGTTAGGAGAACTGGTAGAAGAGGTTAAAAAGCTCTCCGATCGGCCCCTTTGTCTGCTAACCAACAGCTCCCTTTTCACTTACCCCCAAGTAAGGGATTCCGTAGCCGGCTTTGACATCCTGCTTCCCAGCCTTGATGCAGCTACCGAGGCATCCTTTCGGGCCATAAATCGGCCGGCACCGGGCCTCAAGGTCAAAGAGATTATCGAGGGATTGATAGAACTGCGTAGGGAGTTCTCCGGAGAGATCTGGCTTGAGGTTCTTCTTGTCTCTGGAATTAATGACTCTCCTGAAGAGTTGGAATCTCTGGCAGGGGCTGCTTCAGCCATCTCTCCGGAGAGGATCCAGATCAACACCGTTGCCCGCCCCCCGGCTGAATCCTGGATCAGACCGGTAGCCTACTCCGTCCTTGAAGAAGCCTGCCGGATATTTGGCCCCAAGGCTGAAATAATCGTTGCCCGCGAGCGAGTAGCTCGGGCCCGGGCCCACATTCCCCCAGAGGAAGCGGTATTGGAGTTTCTGCGACGTCGCCCTGCAGACATCGAAGAACTGGCTGCAGCCTTAGGCTATCCCCTGCCCCAGGTAAGGGCCCTCGTTGAAGACCTCACTGGTGCCGGTCGTCTGCGTCCCTGCCCCTTCTCTGGCCGCCTCTTCTACTGCCTTCCTTAAGACCTAAAGCCCAAGCCCTTGCAGACCGATAAAACATTCAGGATGAAAGAGGCTACTATTCCCTTAAAAAATATCATTCTCTCCTTGGCAGATGCCTTGGACTGCGCCCATCCATCGCTGGTAGATCACCAGCTTCGGGTGGCCTATGCCTCAGTGTGTATAGGAAAGGCCCTAGGTTTTGGCACTACGGCTCTAGAGAGTCTCCTTTATGCGGCCAGTCTCCATGATATCGGGCTCTTCACCCTGCGAGAAAAGCTCGAAGGCCTTACTGTAGAGGATGAGGCCGAGGGGACCTATCATCATATGGAGCTTGGCTACTTAGTCCTTAGGGAATTTAGCCCCTTTTGCCGAGCGGCCGAGCTCATCCGTTATCATCATGTTGATTGGGCCTACGGCGAGGCCAAAGGAGTTGATGGAGAGCCTATACCTTTGGGGGCCAATATTATCCGTCTAGCCGATCGTCTGGAGACGATGATCTGGCGCAACCGACCAATTCTCCTTCAATCCCCTAACCTGAGGAAGGCTATAGGCTCCAAAATCGGGGAAAAGTTTGCCCCTGAGGCTGTGGAAGCCTTTTTAGAGATCTCCTCAAAGGAGAGCTTCTGGCTCGATTTAACCTCTTCACGGATCTACTCACTAATAATGCAAAGCTTTCCCGACGCAGGGACAAGTATCGGATTTGAACACCTTGATCAACTAACAGCTATTTTCTCTCTGATTATCGACCTCAGAAGCCCCTTTACGGCTACCCATTCAGCCGGGGTGGCGGCTGTAGCCGAAAGGCTGGCCAAGTTTTTCGGCTTCTCCCCCTTTGAAACCCGCCTCATGCGGATTGCCGGCTACTTACATGATCTGGGCAAACTGGCTGTCTCTGAAGAGATCCTCAACAAGCCTGGGCCCCTCAATGCTGAAGAGGTAAGCATTATGAGGGGACACACTTATTTTACCTACCATATCCTGGAGACCATCCCCCACCTGGAGACCGTCAACCAGTGGGCCGCCCTCCATCACGAACGACTTGACGGCCGGGGTTATCCATTCCGTTTAAACGATAATAATCTTTCTCTGGGTTCAAGGATTATGGCTGTGGCCGACGTCTTTGTGGCCTTAAGCGAAGATCGCCCTTACCGGAAGAGTATGGAGGGGAAGAAGGTCATCGGTATCCTTAAGGACATGGCTGGAAGCGCTCTTGATCCCCAGGTAGTCTCTGTGGCCATAGAAAATTTCGAGGAGATCAACGAGATTCGTCGCCAGGCCCAAGAGGAACGGCGACTCTCCTATGATCGTATCCGCCTTGATGTCGAACAAAGGAAGGCTGCCTGAAGATCCTTGCCTTTTTCCGAACCACCAGCTAGTTATCTTCCTATGAAACCCATCCTTTTTGTTGGAGCTGGTCCAGGAGACCCGGAGCTCCTCACCATAAAAGGCAAAAAGGCCCTAGAAAACGCTGACCTTATTATCTATACAGGATCTCTGGTGCCGGACGAGCTCCTTGAAGGTCTCCCTGGGGAAAAGATCAGTTCAGAAGGCAAAAGTCTTGAGGAGATTAGTTCTTTGATGATTGATGCCGCCAGAGAAGGCAGGCGTGTCGTCCGGCTCCATACAGGTGATCCTTCTATATATGGAGCCATCTTTGAACAGATGGCCGCCCTGGAGACCGCTGGCATCCCCTATGAGATAATTCCTGGCGTCTCTTCAGCCATGGCGGCTGCAGCAACCTTGAAAAAGGAACTCACGGCTCCTGGGCTTTCCCAGACGGTTATATTCTGCCGTCGAGGCGGGCGAACACCTGTACCCGAGGCCGAGTCTCTCTCCTCACTGGCCCGACACCAAGCCACCATGGTTATCTTCCTCTCTGCAGCAATGATAGAAGAGGTGGTAGATGATCTTCTGGTTGCTTATCCACCTAAGACACCAGTGGCCGTGGTTTACAAGGCCTCTCAACCAGAAGAGAAAATTATTCAGGGTTGCCTTGAAGACATCGTCATTAAAACCAAAGAAGCGGGGATAAAAAAGACAGCCCTTATCATCGTTGGCCAAGTCCTCAACCCACCTCTTTTAAGACGCTCTTATCTCTACAGCTCCAAGAGTTCTTAAGCCTCAAAATATTCTGGGTTCTTTTTTGACAAATTGGTCTCTAATCCCCTATTTAAAAAAGGGGGAACATGGCTCTTGTCTTTGAGGATAAGAGGTTAAGGAATCAAAGGGGTGTCTTTTCAGACCGTCAAGAGGCCGGGAAGAAATTGGCCCAGATGCTCTCCCCCCTCAAGGGCTCCCCGAAGACCTTGATTTTGGCCATCCCGGCAGGGGGAGTCCCTGTAGGGCTAACGATAGCCCAGAGTTTGGCCCTGCCTTTTGAACTTCTTATAGTCCGCAAACTCCCTGTTCCAGAAAACCCTGAGGCTGGCTTTGGGGCGGTAACTATTGAAGGAGATTTATTCCTCAACGAGGCCTTGGTAACCAGATTGAAGCTCAGCCCTGAGATGATTCAAAAAATAGCCCAAGATGTCCAGAAAGAACTCAGACAACGGAATGTTCTTTTTCGTAAGGGCCGCCCCTTGCCCGATCTCTCTGGCCAAACGGTCATCTTGGTTGATGACGGTCTGGCTTCTGGCCTGACCATGTTGGCCGCAGCCAGCTTGGTTAGGCGTAAAGGGGCCCAGAAGGTTATTGTGGCTATCCCTACAGCCCCACCCCAGAGTATAGAACGACTCAAAGCCTTGGTGGATGAGATCTACTGTCCTAACATCCGAGAAGGGCCTTTTTTCGCAGTAGCTGAGGCCTATAGGAGTTGGCATGATCTAGGCCATCAGGAGGTCCTCAGCCTCCTGATGAGAACGTCTTCTGAGATATGAGGATCCGACACCTCTGGTTCATAGGTGAAAG